>JBFMGX010000024.1 GCA_040752595.1 Candidatus Zixiibacteriota bacterium | reverse complement strand
TCCAACTGAAAAAGGAGATTGATCACAGGCTCCGCTCTCTCTTTCATCAACTCCGGTCACATGAAGCATGAACCCAACCCCGCAAACCCCACTCACCTTCGGTTACCTTTTCTCATGAGGCATCACGTCCTGTGGGACCGCGACCCGAGACTTTAGCGATGTGCCACCCGAGCCCACCCATCCCAGTGACCGGGGCTGCCTTTTCGCTGTCACCGGGAGGCATTGTGGTCTATGTTCTCCCACGTGGGTTTCAGTCCGCAGACCGCCCGGACGGCCGGACGGTACACGGCTACTGATCCCACATGCTGGGCAAAACCGGCGCTATGACATTGAACAAAGGGGGCGCTCCGTACGACACTCAAAAGACCGGAGCAAGGGATGGAAATGGTCCGGTGGCCCGAGGAGCCGCATGGCCTCTCCCGCCATGGCCGCCCCGACCGCCGGGTGACGCGGCTGGAGCACATTCTGCGGTGGTTTGACAAGTACCTGCACCGATAGCCCGGTGCTCGTTGACCGATGGACATACCTACGATCCTCACCTCCCGTTTGGTGCTCCGGGCATTCAGACTGGGCGATGTGGATCGGTTGCACGAGATCCTCAACGAAAACGGGATTCTGCGGCACTTCCCCAACCCGGAGCCGCCCGACCGTGAACGTGTCGAGAAGTTCATTGAGGCGCAATTGACACACTGGGAGGAGCACGGCTATGGCTGGTGGGCGGTCGAACGGCGCGATCAGGCGGCGTTGATTGGTTGGGTCGGTCTGCAATACCTGCCGGATACCGATGAGACAGAGGTGGCGTTTCTCCTGAGCGGGTGCCATTGGGGGCAGGGACTGGCGACAGAGGGCGCACAGGCGAGTCTGGCGTTCGGCTTCACGCGGTTTCCGTTCGATCAGATCGTTGCCGTGGCCCATCCGCAGAATGCCGCCTCGCTGCGGGTGCTGGAGAAGCTGGGGATGACATTCACACATGAGGCGGTCTACTTCGGCATGCCGGTGCGGCGGTATGTGATCCAAGCCGGGTTCTTCCACGAGGGTGTAGACACGCCTCAGCGGCCCGGCTGAACAGATGTGTGTGTGGTATGGCTGTCATGATCGGAACCGGACTGGAAAGCAGATCCCTCACTTCGTTCGGGATGACAGCGATGGGGGTCCCGCGCCAACAGTCCCTGTCACCCCGAGCGGAGCGAGGGGTCTGCTGTCAAGCCATGGGTCCAGCTCTCGCCGTTGGCTCAAGCAACACGGAAGTAGGAGACTGACATGCAACCATACGTCAACGAGAATACGCTGTCGTCCAAGACGGCCGAATGGCTGAAACAGATCGCCCCGTTCAACACCCACTGGATGAGTCTGGAGCGGGACAAGTCGGCGCTGCTGGTGGTCGACATGCAGCGCTTCTTCCTCGATCCGGCGTCGCCGACCTTCACCTGCGGCGGGTTGGCGATCCTGCCGAACCTAAGGCGGTTGATCGCCGCCTTTCGTGCCGCGTCGCGCCCGGTGATCTACACGCGCCATGTGCATCACCCCGACCGGCTCGATGCGGGGATCATGGGGTGGTGGTGGGAGGGGATGTGCCTCGAAGGGAGCCCGGAGAGCGAAGTCCACGATCAGATCGCGCCTCTACCCCACGAGAAGCAGATTCTCAAGCACCGGTACTCGGCGTTCTACAACACCGACCTGGAGACCGTGCTGCGCTGCCTCAAGATCGAGGACCTCGTGATTGGCGGGATCATGTCCAACATGTGCTGCGAATCGACCGCGCGCGATGCCTACTACCGCGATTACCGCGTCTTCTTCCCCGCCGACGGTACAGGGAGCATCAACGAGGAAATGCACGTCGCGACGCTGCTTAATCTGGCCTTCGGCTTTGCGCAGGTGACGACGGTCGACGCGATCGTGAACCAGATCCAAGTTGCCGCTCGGCCGGTTCACGCCGAGGCGCCGAATCTCGAGGAGGCCGCACCGTGCGGATGAATCGGTGTATAAGATGCGAGACATTCCCGTGCCGGGACGTGAAACACGACTGCTACGCTGTCCCGTCGGTCGATCTGCAACCGGGGACTGTGCGTCTCGTGATGATCGCCGAAGCGGCACCGCCCTCTGTCGACGACTACTTCTATGCCAGGGGAGTTCCACTTTTTGGTCGCACAACTCTTGAGGCGTTCCGGGATGCCGGAGTGAAGCTCTCCTCGATCCGCGATCTTCTCGACCTCGGTGTCTACTTGACCACCGCGGTGAAATGCGGGAAGACGGCATATGCCATCCGCACGGAAACGGTTCAGGAGTGTTCGCAACTGTTGGAGCGTGAGCTGGCCGCATTCCCCGCCGTGGAAGTGATCATGCTGATGGGGGATGTGGCGATCAAGGCCCTCAACAGTGTCGCCAAGCGTCAGGGAGAAGACCGTGTGATTCCGGCCGGATCCACATACAAGATCCGCCGAGGGGAATACCACTATCGCGGGGCACGCGTGTTCCCATCGTATCTTCAGGCGGGGCCCAGCTTCTTCATCGAAAAGAGCAAACGCAAGATGATTGCGGAAGACATCGCCGCGGCGTTGCGTCTGATCCGATAAACCTCGCAGCGCGGGCCCCCGTCCAACAGCGTCATTGGATTGGAGACGGATACCCTGAGCGCGTCATCTGGCCAGTGGGCGGTACGAGGTCGTGCGGCGATATGAGCCCTGGTCGCGGACCATCATCTTCTCCATGATGAACTCGCGTCGCAGTGTGCAGACGTCGCTGTGGAACCGCCGCAGGATGTCATTGACCTCAGCTTCGCTGTAGACCCGGTTGTGTTCGAATTCCTCGAGGAGGCGCTCAAGAACGTAGACGCGCCTTTTCCGCTGCGCCGGAATCTCCACGAGCCGGCCCTTCTTGAAGAACGCCCGTTCGACTTTGGCGCGTTCGCCCAATTGGTTCTGATTCGAACGTGTCTCCAGCCATGCCTCCAGTTGGCGGTCCGAGACGCGCCAGTCCTTGCCGATCTTGTATCCGGGGATTTCCCCGGATTGCAGCTTTCTGACCACAACCTGTTGATTCAGTTTGAGTTTCTCAGCCACCTCGGCGGAGGTGAGGAAGGTGGAATCGGTGGTTCTGGGCATGGCCGTTCTGGCGTTCACGTCTTCACATTTCGTATCTTACAACAACATACGTTCTTACTCAAAAATACGTTAATGTGTTTTTATGTACTATTCTGTTTCTTCGCGGGTTCATCTATGTGTAGAACGGAGGGGAGAATCGCGACCGGAATCTGTTCAACGATCACCCCCAAGATTGTTGTTGACAGGTAGATGGGAGAGCGTTACAAACGCCAAGGGCTTGTCTGCGTACGATATACGCGTGGGAGGTCCGGTGACGAGGACTAGTTGACAATCGCGGCGTGTTACGTCTCCTCCGAGGGCGTGGTCCTCGGGTCCGACAGCACCACGACCTTTCCGGTACCTGCAACGCTTCCGGACGGCACGAGCGGATATCGGTCGGAGCACTATGATTCGGCGCAAAAGCTGTTTGAATTGGGCGACGATTCGACAGCAGGTGTGCTTGTTTGGGGGCTTGGCGGCCTTGGAGATCTGAGCTTTCGCTCACTCTTCGTTCGCGTCGAGTCTGAGGCCCGCTCAAAGAAACTCAGCACACTCCAAGAAGTTGCGGGGCTCGTCTCGGCCGAGTTTTGGGCAGAGTACACCGCTCGATTTCAAGAGGTGATCGACTACCTAAAGGAACCGGCGGCATCTGACGATGTGGCAAAGGAGAAGAAGGACATTTTAGATACGCTCTCGGGCGGATTCTGCATTGGAGGCCGATGGGACCGAGCGAGCGCTAAGCCCGAAGCATGGTTCGTAGAGTACGCGCCGCTTCCGGCAGTTGCCCCTGTTCCGGTGGAACTTACCGTGGGGCAGTTCCGTTTGTGGGGATGGGAGAACTTGGTGCAACGCCTCAACTGGGGCATTGACGAGAACCTGTACCAAGACATACTGCGCAGCGGGAAGTGGTCTGGAACCGAGGAGGAGCTATTCGGGCTCGTCAAGCAGTACGCGATCTACTGCCCGTAGATCTCCCGATCAGAGAGGCGATCGACTGGGTACACTCGAGCATCTTCGCGACGATAAAGACAATGAAGTTCTCGCAACTGGAGAGATACTGCGGCGGGCCAATTGAAGTCGCTGTCATAACTACTGATCGGCCCTTTAGGTGGGTCCGGCACAAGGGGCTTGGTGAAGCCCTCGGGCAAGACCCTAAGGAGGGAGGTGTATGGTGGATCTGGGATCAACTGGCGAGAAGAAGACTCTGACCGAACGGTTCCTAGCTTTGTATGCTGCTTCGGCGCGCCCGTCGGGCGTCTTGACAATTCATGATGAGTTCCGACGTACAAGGAGCTATCCATACGGGGCACTTCGAGCCATCTTGGGGAGGCCAAACTACGGTCTCACTGTTGACGCCGAGGGAATCGCACTGCGCAATTCCCTTTCTCCTCGTCCGGACAAATGACCGGGATGGATCGCACTGCGAAGCTGGGGCCACCCCATGGGGTGGCCTTTCCAATTTGGTGGACTTCGGATTTGCGCCCAATGATCTCCTGAAGCCGTGCCCTGAGTCGTCGCGCAGGAGCGGTTGACCCTCACTGTCAGACGTGCGCCCGACGCCGGTTTGCCCCGCTAGCTCTCCTCAGATGTGGTCTGTCCGTGCGCTGCGCGGAGACTGTGGGCTGAAGGAGAGAGGATCTCCTCCACAGGGTCGCCATTGTCGGCCTTGCCCTTGACTTCCGCAACCCGTTGATTTACTTATGAGTTGGCTTGGGGAGTTGACCTTCCATGTCAGCATTGTTCAGCGCCAAAGGGGAGCCATCCGGGTCGGAGACGCCCGAAGTCGCCAAGCTGCGGGAGGAAAACCGGCGGCTGCATCGGGCGGTGGAGGAGCTGTCGGTTCTCAATGAAATCGCTCTGGCGATCAACTCGACCATGGCGCCGGAGCAGATCAACGAATTGATCGTCGGCAAGTGCGTGAAGCGTCTCGGAGTTGCCCAAGGGACAATCCACCTGTTTGGCAACACCGAGAGTGATCCGACCAAGACCTTGGTGCGTGTCATGCAGCCGGGGCAGGATGACCTGCCGATGCGGCTGGGGCTCCAGCTCACCGGCTGGATGCACAAGAACCGTCGGCCGCTGGTGATCAATGACCTGGCGACCGATGAGCGTTTCGGCGGCTCGGACGTCCAGAATCTGCCGATCAAATCTCTGCTGTCGGTTCCTTTGGAATTGAAGGGGCGGCTGGTCGGGATTCTCAATCTGTTCAACAAGATCGAAGGCGAGATCAGTTCGGAAGATGCACGGTTGGCGGCGATCATCGCCTCCCAGTGCGCGCAGGTGATCGAGAATGCGCGACTGTACATCGAAGAGGTCCGTCTCCGGCGGCTGGAGGAGGATCTGCGCCATGCGACCAGCATCCAGCAGATGCTCCTGCCGCGTAGCGCGCCGGAAATCCCCGGGGCCGATGTGGCCGGGTTGTCGGTCCCGGCTCACGATGTCGGCGGCGACTACTTCGACTACATCGATCTGGGGCACAACCGCTGGGGGATTGTGGTCGGCGACGTCTCCGGCAAGGGAATGCCGGCGGCGCTCCTGATGGCCAATTTGCAGGCGACGATGCGCGGCGCCGCGCGGACCGCCGTTTCGGTCGCGGAGTGTGTCAGCACGGTCAATCGTCTCCTTCTGGGCTCGACCGATACGCGCACGTTTGTGACGTTATTCTATGGCGTGTACGACGCCGAGGCGCGGACCTTCACGTATTGCAATGCCGGCCACAATCCGCCGTATCGTTTTCGTACGAATGGGACGCTGGACACTCTGCGGACCGGCGGGCCTTTGGCGGCGGCGTTTGCCTGGTCACAGTATGATGAGGCAACGATCGCCCTGGAACCCGGTGACGGGCTGTTGATCTTCACCGACGGCGTGACCGAGGCCGCCAATCCCGAGGATGAGCAGTTCGGGGAGCCGCGCCTGGAGGATCTGATCCGTACCCACTGCCAGGCGGCCGCCAAGCCCCTGATCGATCAGGTCGTGGCCGACGTCCTCGCCTTTCAGAAGACAGCACCGGTGGCGGATGACCTGACACTGGTGTGTCTGCGGGTGTGATTCACTGTTCGTTTGCGGCACGATCGTCCGTGTCAGACAGATCGAAGGTACTGTTCCCCCACCCGCCCGCCTTTGGCGGGCGACCTCTCCCCGCCGGAGGCGGACAAGCCGGAGGGAGAGGTTATCCTCTGCTGGCGTCCGATCGACTCGTGCACGGCGTATGTACTGCTTTCCGCGTAGAAGGGCCAATGTGGCCGGCATCGGGAGATTGACGTGACCAATATCCTACTCTTCGCCACGTTGTGTCTGGTCTGGGGCGCCACTTGGTTGGCGATCAAGATCGGGCTATCGGAATCGCCGCCGTTCTATGGGGCGGCGCTCCGTTTCCTGATCGCGTGGGCGGTGCTGGCGGTCCTCGTCTGGAAGGGGAAGAGGCGTTGGCCCCGCGGGCGGCAGGTATGGATGTGGCTGATTGCCAGCGGGCTGGCGATGTACTTCGGATCGTACGCCGTCGTTTACTATGTGGAGCAATACATCGATTCGGCGCTGGCCGCGATCCTGTTCGCGTCCTACCCGTTCTTCGTTGCCATCGGGGCGCATTTCCATATTGCGGCAGAGCGCCTCTCTCCCTTGAAGGTGGCCGGGTTGGTGATCGGCTTTGTCGGCGTCGTGGTTGTCTTTGGCGGCAGCGTGACCGCACCGGGCACGGGGGCGTGGTGGGCACCGGCGTTGATGTTGGCGTCACCGTTTGCGTCCGCCATCGCTTCCATCATCGTCAAGCGTCATTTGACCGGTGAGGATCCGATTGTCCTCAACTGCGTTCAGATGGCGATTGGCGCCGTCCTGTTGTTCGGCGCCGCCGCGGCCGTGGAGGATTTCGCCAGTTTCCATTGGAACTTCACGTCGGTCGGGGCGCTGCTTTTTCTGGCACTGTTCGGCTCGGCGTATGCCTTTGTGACGCTCTACCACCTCATGCGGACATGGCCGGTGACGCGGTTGTCGCTGATTGCTTTCATCACGCCCGTGGTGGCGACCGTGCTCGGGTGGCTGGTGCTGCATGAGCGGTTGTCTTGGGCGACGGCGCTCGGGGCGCTGTTGGTTTTCGCCGGGATTTGGATGGTCAATGTGCTGGCCGAGCGCGGACGTCGCAAACCAAGTGCGGCGGTGGTCTCCGAATTTCCAGCGGAAGGGTCGTCGGTGCGAGTGAGGTAAGTCTCGCAGAACAGGTGGCGGGTGGAACCCGCCCTACGGCTGGGTGCGATTCTGGCGCTCAGTAACTGACGCGGGCACGGCACGCCGTTCCCCTACACCACCATTACGGGAGCACTCGCCTTCTCAGAAGTCGTATCCCCAACTGAAATAGAATCTCGTGTCGCCGCCGTCAGCGATGCCCTGCATCACGGTCAATGGTCCGAGCGGAGTGTCGAACATCACTCCGGCGCCGATCCCGAATCGCCGGTCGCGCTGGATGTCGATCTTGTCCAAATCGGCCCACATCGCGCCGACGTCGGCACGCGCGGCCAGATAGCTGCGCGGATAGACCCGGTAGCGCGCCGATAGAGTTCCGGCGATCAAGTGATCGCCGAGGAGTTCATCTTTGGCCAGGCCCATAAACGAGTTGCGTCCCCCCAGAGCGAAACGTTCCTGCAGCGGCAGGCGTCGGTCGGCGGTGGCGAAACGGGCGCCCAGAGACAACGTCACCCGCTCCCGGGGAGACAGCACCCATTCGCCGCCGGCGACGAACTTCCGGTAGACGATATCACCGCCGAAGAAACGGTCGCCCCAAATCAGTTGCGCGTTCATCCGTCTACCGCGCGTCGGGAAGTTGGCATCGTCGAGATCGTCCAGCCGGGCCACCAGCGCCAGATGGGCATGATCGGTGCTGCTGGTCACTGAATCGATGGTCAGATCGACGTTCTCTGTGCCCACCGTGAGCGCCATCTGCGCGATACGGGAGACATTCTGCGCAAACGACAACTCGAACCCTTCGCGCGTAGTCTCAAACGACCCAACTTGTTCATGGTCGGCATAAAGGCGTCGCTCGTGGCGTTGGTGGTACAGACGGACGGCGCCGGCCAGGTAAGTGCGGAAGATGCGATCCGACCGGGCGCGCACGAAGTAGAGCTCCCGCCGGGGCGCATACTGCGCATGCGCCACCAATTCATTGCCCAACCCGAGGATGTTGATCTTGGCCCATTGGACAAAGACCTCGGTTTGGTACTCCAGGTTGTGATGCAATCCCAGACGGACGGCATCATTGGTCTTCTCGGTGACCGTGAGCCGGAGCTGCGGGCCGGCCGGAGTGCGCTCGACGGCCGCGGTGATCTGGTCGAACAGACCTGTGGCATGCAAATCCGCCAGCCCTTGGGCCACGCGGCGGGCGTTGTACGGTGAACCGCGCTTCAACGGAAAACTGCGCAGGACGACCCAGTTCTTCACTGTCCTGTTCCCCGAAAGACTGATCCCTGCCAACGGGGCCTCGTCGATGGCGATGACCAGTGAACTCTCGCTGTCGATGGTGGCGGTCTCGATGTCGGCCAGGGAATATCCTCTGTCGGCGTAGAGCTTCCGTACACGTCGGAGGGCGGCGAGAATCGCCGCCACCGGATGGTCGCCGTCGCTCAGATCCAGTACTGTGCGCAGCGTCGAATCGGAGAAGACAGTCGCGCCGCTGATGTGAATGCTCCGCACGCGATACAGGGTATGGCCGGCCGCGCGGTCACCGTGGTCGGTCGAATCGTGTGTCGTATCGCAATCGGCCAGGATGCGCGTGGCCAACTCGAGACCGGCCCGGTAGCCCAAGGCCAGGAGGGTGTCGATCTCTGGGAAATCGACATTGCTGAACTCCTCTGTCACAGGGGTGCAGAGGTAGTCGGCTCTGGCGATGGCATCGTCGAGTATCGGGGCTGTCATCACGCTGGTCGCCTGGTTCGCCAGGGCGTATGGGTCAGTGAGGCGCTCCCGGTCCACCAGCCCGGAGGTGGTGTTGATCGCCACGACCGGCCGGTCGGAGAGCGAGTCGGCAATGCGGACAGGCAACGGATCGACCAGACCGCCATCAGCAAACATGTGGACGCTGTCCTGCAGCGGCGTCACCGCCAGGGGAAACGCCATAGAGGCGCGCAAGGCAAAGGCCAGTTCGCCATGCGCGAAGACGACCCGCTCACCGGACACCAGATCGGTGGCGATGGCACGGAATCGGACCGGCAGCCGGTCGAAGTCACCATCGCATCGGTAGACGGCGCCCTGTGTCAGCATGGACAGGTAGTTGTACAGCCGTTGGCCGGAGCTGGCACCGGTCGGCCAACGCGGGCGAACACCGCGCATCGGCAACGACAGGAACCAGTCGGCGCCCCGGTCTTTCTGCGACAGGAGGAGCGTTGTGCGCGAGGGGGCATTCTGGAGAAGGTCGGCCCAATCGACTCCGTGTACGAGTGCCGCCAATGAATCGGGACTGATCCCGGAGGCGTAGAGGCCGCCAATGATCGCACCCATCGACACACCGCAAGTCAAGTCGATGGCGATGCCATTCTCTTCCAAGGCGCGCAGGACGCCGATCTGGGCCAACCCACGGGCACCACCGCCCGCCAGGGCCAGTGCGACCCGGGCGCGGACCCGGTCAGGCATTGCCTGTGTATGCAGGCGCGGCGCCAAGTCGACGCCCGGTGGAGATGTCACTCCGCCGGCGGTGGTTTGACAGGCACGCGGGGTGGCGACAAAGAGCTGAATTACAGCGCCAGCCAGCACCCAACGCCCCACGGAGCGGGACATCACCCGTCACCCATTACGGCCCGTCCTCCGTTGACCACTGTCGATCTCTACCAACCGACGGATCAGGCGCCGCAGAGGGCCGGAAGAACGGCCGCCCGGTCCGAACTTTGGTAATGTGCGTCCACCGGTGGGATCGCGGCAAGACTTCTTGCCGCCGCGGGCGCACCAACATGGAAGTCTGGGGGATGATCCAGGGTAATACGGGTGGAATACAAGCGGCGACCGTCGTATCCTTCGCCGACCAACCGTATGGCCCGTGTCAGCACCAGAGTCTTCCGTCTGCTCGCCGTCGTGTACGCGATCGTGGTGATCGTCGTATCGTCGTGGCCGCGGCTACGTCTACCGGCCATTCCCATTGGGAATCTGGACAAGGTGGCGCATTTTGGGCAGTACCTGATACTGGCCTATCTGGTCGGTCGCGGGTGGGCATACGATGTGCCGTCGCACCGCCGACTGGTCTCTCTGACCGCGGTGGCCATTGTCGTCGTTTTCGCCGGGCTGGATGAATACCATCAGGCCTGGGTCCCCGGACGTGAGGCCGACGTGTTCGACTGGCTGGCGGACTTGTCCGGGATTATGGTGGGGTTTACCATCGGGTCAGGTTTGCTGTGGCGGCGCCTGGGGAGCGGAGTATCCCGACGAGGGCTTGACAGGGAGAAGATCCGATCATGATGACGCAGTTTGGCGGACGGGTGGCCATGGTCACTGGGGCCGGGTCGGGGATCGGCCGGGCCTGCGCCGTGCGCCTGTCTCAAGAAGGCGCCACGATTCTCTTGCATGGACGCACGGCATCCAAGCTCACCGAGACGTCAACGCTCTTGCCCGGACCGTTCGCGACTCTGCCGGGAGATCTGTCACAACCGCGCGACAACGAGAAGGTCGCCGATGAGGTGCAGGCGCACTACAATCACCTGGATATTCTCGTGAACAGCGCCGGGATCGGCGATCTGGGAGCGGCTGATCGTCTGGAGTGGGATGACTTTCAGCGCATGCTGGACAACAACCTGGTCGGGTTGTTTGATCTGACGCGGCGGCTGGCTCCTGTGCTTCGTGCCAGTGAGCATGGCGGATCGGTCATCAACATCTCTTCGACACTCGGCCTGACACCGGTGGCGAAGACACTGGCCTATTCGGCCGCGAAGGCCGGTGTCATTGCCCTGACGGAAACGCTGGCGGCGGAATGGGGACCGCACATCCGAGTCAATTGCGTCTGTCCGGGGATCGTCAATACGCCGATGCAGTACCGCCGCGGACGACCGAAGGAGCAGGTACGAGAATGGCTGGCCGCAATGGCGGCACGACATCCGCTGAAGCGGATCGGAGGGCCGGAAGACATCGCGGCCGTCGTGGCATTCCTGGCCTCGCAGGAGGCGTCGTGGATCACGGGGGCGACGCTGGTCGTCGACGGCGGACTGACGGTGGCGCGGCAATGACGGCGTACATGGCGACCATCCGTCCGGGGGCTGTTCCAGCGGTGCCATCGGGATGGCGGCGGCGGTGGCGCGAGGTCGATCCGCGAGCGATGGACAAGCTCCCGCCGTCGTCGCAGTACTTGAATATCAGTGTCCTTTGGATCTTCTATTATCGACTCGTCGTACGGCTCTTGTATGCGTTTCGCGTCCGGCATGAGGTCGTCACCGCCGCCTCCATCGTGTGTGGTCTGGCGGCGGGGCTGGTCATTGCCATCACCGATTCGTACCTCTTGCTGTTGGCGGCGGCCGTGCTCGTGCATGGCAAGGACCTGTTCGACGCCTGTGATGGCGCGCTGGCCCGGTTGACCGGCACCGGGCACCGGCTGGGGCGGTTTCTCGACACGATTGGCGATGGCGTGGCCTTTACGGCGATGATCGCGGGCGTCGCCATCCATGCGATTCGCGCCGGCGAAAGCACGATCGGGATCGCTGCGTGGTCGGCGGCGGCATGGCTCTCCCTGTTTCTGCAATGCTCGTATTTCAATTACTATCAGATCAACTATATCATACGGGCCGGTGGTCGGACGGCGAGCAGATTGAACGAACGGGATGAGACGGGCGGCGGACCCTGGCTGGCGGGACTCGTCCGCCTCTACGATTGGTGGTTCGGCTGGCAGGATCGGCTGATGACATGGTGGGACACAAGGGCCCGTCAATGGGCGCGGCGAAGGGATGGATCGCTGGCGGACCGCGATGGCTGGTTTGTCGATCGCCGGCTGTTGACGTTGAACTCGGCGCTCTGCTTTGGAACGCACGCTTTCGTCCTGATCGTCTGTCTGGCGGCGAATCGGCCGACGTGGTTTCTGCCGGTCGTTGCCGTGGGAATGAACGCCTACGGAATGGGGGCCGTAATCGCACGGCAGGTGGTATTCCGGCATGGACGTGCAGATTGAGGTGACGCGCAAGGCCCGCTTCTGCGCCGGGCATCGCTACTGGCGACCGGATTGGACGGCGGAGCAGAACCGCGCAACGTTTGGTGCGTGCGCCGGGGAGCATGGGCATGGGCATAACTATGTATTGGAAGTCACGGTGAGCGGGTCGGTCGATCCGATCACCGGGATGCTTCTCAACCTGCGGGATATGGACCGGCTGATCACAAAGCTGTTGATCGACCGGCTCGATCACAGGAACCTGAATCACGATGTGCCGGAGCTGGCCGGCCGGGTGCCAACGACCGAAGTGCTGGCCGAGTTTGCGTGGAACACCCTGGTGGACCGGTTGCCGGTCGGCCGACTGGAGCGGGTGCGCATCTACGAATCCGATGACCTCTGGGCGGAATGCCGCCGGACGCCATGAACGGGAAGAAACGACGAATGTTCGCATTGGCCAGGCGATATCGATACGCGGCCGCGCACACGCTGCGTTCGCCCCGATTGTCGGCGGCGGAGAATGTGCAGTTGTATGGCCCGTGCGCCCACCCTTCGGGCCATGGGCATGACTATCAAGTCGAGGTGATCCTGACCGCTGACGCACTACGGGATGATGTGTTGTTCGGCCACGGTCAGTTGGATGACCTGGTGGCGGAACATGTGACGCCGCGCCTGGCGTACCGCGATCTGGATTCGGGTTTCGGGCCGGAGTTCATCACGACCGGTGAAAACCTGGCGGCGGCCATTCATGGCATGCTGCGGCCGCATGTTCCCGGCATGTTGGACGTGTCAATCCACTTGGTCGAGACCGAGAAGAACTCGTTCGCGTTCCACGGTGAGGCGACCTGATGCCCGGGGTCGAAGATCCGGAACCGCACCGCGCGAGAGGAGAACGACGATGGCGCTGACCGATACGATTCGGACGTTACTGATGGAGCTCGGCGAAGACCCCGACCGCGAGGGGCTATGCAAGACACCGCAGCGCGTCGCCGAGTCATGGCGTTTTCTCACCCGCGGCTACACGGAGGACGCGACGGCGATCGTCAATGACGCCCTCTTCCTCGAAGAGAACAAGGAGATGGTGGTGGTGCGCGACGTCGATTTCTTCAGTATGTGCGAGCACCATCTGCTGCCGTTCTTCGGCAAGTGCCACATCGCCTACATTCCCGATCACAAAATCATCGGCCTGTCGAAGCTGGCGCGCCTGGTGGAGATGTTCTCGCGTCGTCTGCAGGTGCAGGAGCGGTTGACCAAACAGATCGCCGACACGATCGCCGCCGCATTGGAGCCGCTCGGCGTCGCCGTGGTGATGGAGGCGGAGCATTTGTGCATGCAGATGCGCGGCGTGGAGAAGCAGAACTCGGTGGCGGTCACCTCGACGATGCTGGGCGTGTTCAAGGACAGCGCGGTCACGCGCGGCGAGTTTCTCGAATTGATTCGCCGACCGTACGCCAAGACATGGTAGACCGTCGCGGGGGTGGACAGTTTCGATTACAGCAGTGAACAACGGGGAGAAAGACATGGCCATCAAATCCGATCGCTGGATCAAGAACATGGCGTTGACGCACCGCATGATCGAACCGTTCGCCGACCGCCAGGTCCGCGAGGGGGTGATTTCGTTCGGGGTATCGTCCTATGGATATGATATGCGCGTGGCGGATGAGTTCAAGGTATTCACAAATGTGAATACCACCGTCGTCGACCCGAAGAATTTCGACCCGAACGCCTTCGTTGAGGTGCAGCGCAACGTCTGTACGATCCCGCCCAACTCCTTTGCCCTGGCGCGGTCCGTCGAGTACTTCCGCATTCCCCGGCAGATTCTGACGATCTGCGTGGGGAAGTCGACCTATGCCCGCTGCGGCATTATCGTCAATGTGACCCCGTTCGAGCCGGAGTGGGAAGGATTCGTGACGCTGGAGATCTCCAACACCACGCCACTGCCCGCCAAGATCTACGCCAACGAGGGAATCGCGCAGGTGCTCTTCTTTGAATCGGATGAAATGTGTGAAGTCTCTTACGCCGACAAGAAGGGGAAGTACCAGGCCCAGCAGGGGATCACCGTACCGCGATTGTGACGACATCACCGCAGCAGTCGCTACGACCAGCGGGGAGACTCCATCCGCACCGATCCGAGCCGCGGACGCGGATCGGATCGGATCGCCCTTTCCTACAACTAGTGTCCTGAGTCATTAATTTCTTAAACATTATTCTCTCGTCTGCGTATGTCTGGTAGACTCTTTGAAGGAGGCATCGCATGCGCAGAGGACCGCGACTGGAACCGTTGCGATTGAGCCCGCCCG
>JBFMGX010000023.1 GCA_040752595.1 Candidatus Zixiibacteriota bacterium | reverse complement strand
GTTCAACAACTTACCAGCCGAAAGGATACGCCCTTCCTGATTTCTCAACAAGTTTCTTGACACGACCGGCAATTCGTGGCAATCGATGTGTTCAGTGAAGAGTCCTTTGTCGGCGCCACGGCAGAGGAAGCCGCAAAGAAAGCGGCGCATTTGTGTCCCGGTGGGTTCTTTCACTTGATTCGGATCGGCTTCAACGGCGTGTATCGCATGGGCACACTTCTGACCAATGCGGATTACTCATTCCTTTGAGGGACTGAACATCCCGACAATTCCCATCACCGTCCGCGGCCCGGTGGCCGCGTATGGTGATCATCAATTCAATGCAGGAGTCGACGCCGGCTTCACCGCATTCCTGTCGCTGCCGTTCTTCGATGCTGTCAAACCCGGGCTGATCTTTAGTGGTGTCATGCCGCTCACTCTTGCAGATGGGAAGCCGACGAGCTTCCTCTACTGCTTGGGTCAGGTTCAGATAGGGGAGAAGCAAGAGATAGGGGTCATCGTCATTTCTCCATCCGACGATGCACTCGTTGGGATGGAGTTCCTGAGACAGTTCGGGTTTCATCTCGAAATCGACCCTACGGCTAACACGGTGACACTCGACGATCATCTCGCAGAAGAACTGCCTCTCGATGCCTCCCCTCCCGGCGACTCCCCTGGGGTTTCTCCAGAAGCCCCTCCCGCCCCTCCCTCTTCCACCTGACCCACTTCCGACTCCTCGCGCAGGTTGAAAACCGACGCCGGAGTTGGTATACTCGCTGTTTGCGCCGAACGGTGCCGTCCGGCGCAGACAAGAGTCCGGCTGCCGACCGCTGGCAGCGAGGTCGGTGGCTGAGGTAGTTATCCGTTGCGTTGAACCATGTTCACCCAACTGACCGAACGCTTCGAGGGGATCCTGAAGACCTTGCGGGGGCATGGCAAGGTGTCGGAGAAGAACATTCAGGACGCCCTCAAGGAAGTGCGGCGGGCGCTTCTGGAAGCGGATGTCAACTACAAGGTGGTCAAGGAGTTCCTGGACGAGGTCCAGGCCGAGAGCGTTGGGGAGAAGGTCCTGCAATCGGTGACTCCGGGGCAGCAGATCATCAAGATCATTCATGACCGGATGGTGCACCTGCTGGGCGGGCAGCATCGGCCGGTACGTTTCGCCAAGCACCCGGCCCCGACGGTTTGGATGCTTGTGGGGCTGCAGGGGTCGGGTAAGACGACCACTTGCGGCAAGTTGGCGGCGCGATTCGCCAAAGCCGGGCGCAAGCCCTTGATGGTGGCTTGCGACTTGGCGCGTCCGGCGGCAGTGGAGCAACTCGTCCGTCTGGGCAAGCAGATCAATGTCCCCGTCCACACCGGCGCGGCCGGGGCCAAGCCGATCAATGTCGCGGTGGCGGGTCTGGCGGCAGCCACTGCGGCCCACAGCGATTTGGTAATTCTGGACACCGCCGGGCGGCTGCACGTCAACGATGAATTGATGCAGGAGGTGGCGGCGCTCAAAGGGCGGGTCCACCCCACCGAGACATTCTTCGTGGCCGATGCGATGACCGGGCAGGATGCGGTGACCTCGGCCAAGGCGTTCACGGAGCGCGTGGGCGTCGACGGCGTCATCTTCACCAAGCTCGATGGCGATGCCCGTGGCGGGGCGGCGCTGTCGGTCGTCAAGGTGGCCGGTGCCCCGATTCTCTTCGCCGGAGTGGGTGAGAAGATCGAGGACCTCGAGCCCTTCCATCCCGACCGCATGGCTGCCCGGATTCTCGGCATGGGTGATGTCGTGACCCTGGTTGAGAAGGCGCAAGAGGCGGTCGATGCCAAACTGGCGCAGAAATGGGAGGAGAAACTCCGCAAGGCGCAGTTTGACTTTGAGGACGTTCTTGAGCAACTTAAGCAGTTAGAGAAGATGGGACCGTTGGAGTCGGTGCTGGGGATGATCCCCGGCGTGGGGGGGAAACTGAAGGGACTGGCGGTTGATCCGCAGGCACAAAAGCGAACCGAGGCGATCATCCTCTCGATGACGCCCCAAGAAAGGCGGCAGCCGGAGATCCTGAACGGTTCACGGCGGCAGCGGATCGCCCATGGCTCGGGAACCTCAATTCAGGAGGTCAACCGCCTCATCAAGCAGTTCGGCATGATGCAGAAGATGATGAAGACATTGAACAAGCCGGGTCGTCGCGGCCGTGGGGGGATACCGTTCCCCGTGTGAGACTGTGCAGTTCGGGAGACTGCCGGAGGGAGAGGCCATGATGAGTGACCGGAGTCATCTATCCATGAAACTCAATGGAGTGCGTCACATTATCGCAGGAGGTATTCATTGTCGGTGACGATTCGCTTGCGCCGCGGCGGGCGGCGTAACAAACCAATCTACCGCGTGGTGGCGACCGATTCTCGCATGCCCCGCGACGGCCGTTTCCTGGAGGTTCTGGGGTGGTACCGTCCCCTCGACCGCCCGGGAAAGATCTCGCTGGACGTCGAGTCAACGCTCGATTGGCTGAAAAAGGGCGCGGTCCCGTCGGACACTGTGGCAGCGTTGTTCCGTCAGACGGGGATGGCGACGATCTGGCAGAAGGCCGAGAAGGGTGAGGACTACCAAAGCGTAACGCTGCGCGACACGGTCATCGAGAAGCCCCACAAAGTCAAGGCGCGGGCGCGGGCCCGAATGAAGGAATCGGCCGGCGAACAGAAGAGCGAGGCGCCGGCGGCATCCTGAGCGTCTGCGAAGCCGAAAGTGTGAGTACGATGGTCCCCATTCCGACCCTTTCCTGCTGTGGGAGAGGGCAGGGTGAAGGGTGCTGGATTCGATTGGGCGGCAGTGTGGCGACGACGCCGGAACGAATCGCGCTGGGGCGGATCGGTCGATCCCACGGCGTCACCGGTGCTTTCCGTGTCTGGCCCTATGCGGATGACTTTGAGCGGTTCACGCGACTGCGCCAGGTCGTTTTGACGCGCGGGAACAAGACGCTGGCGGCCGTCGTGCGGTCGGTGCAGATTTTGCCGGACTGCGTACTCATTCAGACGGAGGAAGTGACGCGGCCCGAGGATGTGGCGACTTGGCTGGGAGGCGATCTGGAAATCGCCGCGGAGGAGCGGGCCAAGCCTCCGGACGGTGAGTTCTTCCACGATCAGATCATCGGGCTGAGAGTGGAGACCACGGACGGTCAGCTTGTGGGAACGATTACCGGAATCATCGAGGCGCCGGCCAGTGATGTCTATGTGTGCCGTGATGGCGACCGTGAGTTCCTCATACCGGCGGTCGACGTCTTCATCCAGTCGATTGACCCAGCAGGCGGACGGATGGTGATTGCCCCGATTCCGGGGATGGTGGACTGACGACGACAGACGTGACCTTGCGCATTGATATCGTGACGGCGTTCCCGCCGATGTTTGCCGGCTTTCTGGGTGAATCGCTGATGGCGCGGGCGATGGATCAGGGAATTCTGGCCGTGAGCGTGCATGATCTGCGAGATTACTCCGATGATCCTGTCCATCGCACGATCGATGATGCGCCCTTCGGGGGCGGCGGCGGTATGATCCTGAAGGCGGAGCCGATTGCACGGGCGGTGGAAGACTTGCGCGGGGTGGTCGGAGGCGATGGCGTTTGCATTGTCCCCACGGCGCAGGGGCCCTGTTTTGACCAACATGCCGCCGATGAGTTGTCGGGCGAAGAGCATTTGATCTTTGTCTGCGGTCATTACACGGGGATAGATGAACGCGTCTTCGAATACCTGAGGCCGCGGCGCTACAGTATCGGCGACTATGTCCTTTCCGGCGGGGAGTTGCCGGCGATGGTCATGGTCGAGGCGATCGCGCGGCGACGGCCGGGTTTTCTGAGGAACGATGAATCGGCTCGCGGCGATTCGTTCGTGCGCGGCGACGGCGGTCTCGGCGCGCCCCAGTATACGCGCCCGGCCCAATGGCGCGGGCTGGATGTCCCGGATGTGCTGGTGTCGGGACATCACGCGCAGGTGGCGGCATGGCGACAAGAACAGGCCGAGGCCATGACCCGTCGCTTTCGCCCGGATCTCCTGGCACCCGCGACGCCGGGGAACGCGAACAAGATTGAGAGTTGATTCGGAAGTGATACCGGGACAAGAAGGAGCAAAGCCATGATTGATGTGACCACGGTCGGGCTGCCCGAACGGGAAACCCCGATCGTACCGTTCAACGCGGGCGACGTCGTGCGCGTGCACGTGAAGATCAAAGAGGGCGACAAGGAGCGCATCCAGGTGTTCCAGGGGACGGTGATCCAGCGTCGCGGCAGCGGGGCGGGCGCCAGCTTCACGGTGCGCAAGCTCTCGGCCGGGATTGGCGTGGAACGCATCTTCCCTCTGCATTCGCCGCATGTCGCCAAGGTGGAAGTCCTCAAGCAGGGGAAGGTCCGTCGCGCCAAGTTATTCTACATGCGCGGTCTGACCGGCCGCTCGGCGAAGGTCAAGGAGCGCAAGGGTGAGACCGAGAGAGCCGAGGGTGGTGAGTAGACTGCCGTGTCCTTCGCGGGTCGCATTTCCATTGGCGGTTGCGGCGCTTTGGCTGATGGTGTGTGGTGACGGCCGCGCCGCGATTCGCGACAGCAGTTCGACCGGTTTCACCGTCATCCACGAGCTCGATCTGCCGGGCGTGCCGACCACCATCTTCGATGCCATGACCGGCGACATCTCAGGATGGTGGGATCATTCGTTTTCGGAATCGCCACGTGCGCTGTACATCGAGCCGAAACCGGGAGGCGGATTCTACGAGACCTTCGACGCATCCGGCCATGGGGCACTCCATGCCACGGTCACCTATGCCGACCGCGGCAAGCTCCTCCGATTCGTGGGGCAACTGGGACTGTCCGGGCAGCCACTCTCGATGGTCCACTCGGTGGAGTTTGCTCCCTTGGGGACAGACAGCACCCGCGTGACGCTGACCGTACGTGCCTTTGGTCAGATCGCCGCCGGCTGGGCGACGGCTGTTGACGGTGCCTGGCGGCATTTCCTGTTCGAGCGATTCAAGGCATATGTTGAAAACGGTCGTAAGCCGTTGCCCAAAGCGCAGCGCTGAGGGCACGTTCTGCATAACCTCCGGTTCCTCTCCGTGAGGGCCGGAGATTTCACGTTGATCATCAGTCGCGGCGCAGTAGTAGAGGGTCCAGATGGACCGTTGGCACTTCGAGCGCCATTTCTGGAACGGCGGAATCGCGCGTGTCGCGGGGGTGGATGAAGTCGGTCGCGGCCCGCTGGCCGGGCCGGTGATCGCCGTCGCCGTGATCCTCGATGAGCACTTCGATGATCCCGGGATCGCCGACTCCAAGACACTCACGCCGGCGCAGCGTCTGGCCCTCTATCCACGGATCGCCTCCGGCGCAACGGCATGGGGTGTCGGGTCGGTGGACCCGGCGGACATTGACCGCATGAATATTCTGCGGGCGACGTTCCTGGCGATGCGCCGGGCGTTGTCCCAGCTTCCGGTTGTTCCCCAGGGCGTGTTGGTCGATGGCAAGGCGCACATCCCCGAGATCGACTGGCCGCAGCGTGCCATCATCGGCGGAGATCGTGCGAGTCTCTCGATCGGAGCCGCTTCGATTCTGGCCAAGGAGATCCGTGACCGGGTGATGGAGGAGTATGACGCCTCGTATCCGGGATATGGATTTGCGCGGCACAAAGGATACGCCACCGCCGAGCACCTGGAGGCGCTGCGGCGCCTCGGCCCGTCGCCGATTCACCGCCGGAGCTTCGCGCCGGTGCGCGATTGGCGGCAGGGTTCTCTCGTCTTGATGGGATGAATAGTTGCGTACGCGCGTGGCGAAACCGACCTCGCGACAGATGTCGCCGCCCGGCCGAGCCGGGGAGGGGATTGCCGCCGACTACCTCGAAGGCAAGGGGTACGTCATCGTCGCGCGCAACTGGCGCTCACCGCAGACCAGAAACGAGATCGATCTGATCGTCGAGGACGGGGATTGTCTGGTCTTCGTCGAGGTTAAAACTGCCCGCACGACGCGGTTCGGCGACCCTGTCACATGGATACCGTCCCGGAAACAGGCGGCGATCGCACGTGCGGCCGCGGCCTACAGGGTTGCCCTAAAACCGCGACATCGGGAGTTCCGGTTCGATGCCATTGCGATCGGTCCACCTGCACGCGGCCGGAAGCGGGCACTCACGCACGTTACGGGAGCGTTCACGTTGGGTGAGGGGTGGACGGTGTAGATGAGGCCCTCGGTGCCCCATTCGAAGGGTGGGATTTTTCGCCCGCGCCGCATTCGTCCCACGGCTGGCGCCGTGGGCTACTTTTTGCCGCCCCTTCGGGGCTTGCCTTTCTCGGTGATTCCAAGTCCCACGGCTGGCGCCGTGGGCTGATATCTGTCGCCCCTTTGGGGGCCTCTTAGTGAGCGGAGTCTCGACCTGTGGCGGCCTCGCCCGACATCGTTTGCGACCGTTTGGCCAACTCCGCTTGGATCTTCTCCCAGATCGGCCGCCATTGGTCGGGACGGTTGTTGTACGATGCCAGTTGCTGTTCGACCTCTTCCGGTGTCACTCCCAAGCCGCCGAGGATCCGGGTCTTGGCCTCCTCGTATTCGGGTGAGCCGATCGGCGAGGTCTCGGCGAGGATTGCCAGCTCCACATAGGCGCGCACGAAGGTCGCCTCGTCGATCTGCTCCTCGACTTGGGGCTTGACCGGGTTGACGATGTTGAGGTTGCCGCTCAGATACATGGCCCCGACGCCGACGAAGAGAAGCACAAGGGCAGCAATGATGATCAGACGCAGTTTCATATGGTCGGGCTCGCTTAACTTGAATTCTCGCCTCAATATAGTACCTGAATGCCGAAACGCCAAGGTCATTGCGTTGTCTCCCCGCCGGCGTGGTACCCCGGCGGGGGGAGCGGCGCGACCATGACCGACTTCTCCCGCTCCAGACGGACTGTTCCGGGGGCGGACTTGCACGGCTTTTTCACGTGGCGGACTTCGGCGTAGACGACCGGCACCAGACCGGCATGCTTGGCGCGCGAAAAGAACGCGGCGATCTGCGCCGCGGCCACGATCGTCTGCTGATCAAAGTCGATGCCCCGTTGGCGGCGTTTCAGAATCACATGGGACCCCGGGCACGCTTGGGCGTGCAGAAAGAGATCGTCGGGACGGGCATGGTGGAGCGTGAGGGTATCATTGTCGCGGCTGGAACGGCCGACCCAAACTCGGTCGATCCCGATGGCAAACTCGCGATAGGGAAGCCGGGGCTCGGGCCGCGCCACCCGTGGCCGTGTCGATGGGCGGCTCAAACCAAGCTCGGCGGACACTTCGGCCACGAGTGTTTCGGAGGGAGTCTTGTCCAGCATCGCGGCGCTGACCCTTGTCCAGCGTTCGTGCTCTCGGCGCACGGCATCGATTTGTGACCGGGCTCGTTCGGCCGCCCGTCTGAGCCGTCGGGCGCGTTCGTGGGCGGCGGCGATGTTCTCCTGCGGCCCCAACGCCGGATCGAGGGGGATGCTGATCGACGTCCCTGTCTCCCAGTCGGCGACGTTCAGTTGCGGCATTCCCCGTCTCAGTAGTTGCCGATAGGCGTTTAAGAGTTCGCAACAGTGTTGCCACTGCCGTGCCTCACCCTCGCGGTCGATGGCCTGCTGCAGTGCGGCGACTCGCCGTCCCAATTCGTTCCGGCGCCTGTCGATTGCCGTGTTCAGCGCCGCTTCCGAGTCCTTCCCTTCAACTTCGCGACCGGCATGCAGATCGCAGAGTGCCAGCAGGCCGGCCAATGGCCGACAGACGGCTTGGTCGGGGACCATGTCTGCGGCGGCGGCGACGCGTATGTGCTCTGCGTTCCAGTCGTCGGCGGGCAGGAATATGGTGCCGTCAGGTGCGGTGGCCATTCTGAGCGTGCCGACAAGATTCTCGAACTCGCGCCAGTAGATCGGTGACCATGACGGTTCAACTGTCGCTTCGGACTGCGTCGATGCCGTCATCTGCTGAGCAATCTGTCGGGCCAGTGCGGCGTCGATTCCCCAGATGTGGCGATGCCAGAAGACCTGTGCCGGGAGGTCCGCATTCTGTCGGCGCAGATGCAAGTAGTCAGAGAACGTCAGTGTTCGCCAGTCGGCCAAAGCTGGCACCGGTGGGGCCACGAACATGGCGCGGGGAGGACCATCTTTCGGCCGGTGGCCATACTCGAGAATTCCCCGATCGGTGGGATCGACCAGCCAGAGATTCCCCGCTGCGCCGGTCCAAGAGACGATGAGAAGCAGTGTGTCCTCCGCCCCGTCCGGACCGGACTTGGCCCAATGCAACTCAACCAGACGATCCGGGCCCGGCATGACAACCGAGGTCAACCTTCTTCCCCGCAAACGGTTAAACGATTCCGTAGACATGTATTCTCCGAATCCGTGGATGTCGGTCTTGTGCTTGGACCAGATGAAGGCGCTGTGCGTGCGTGTCCCCAAGACCAGATACCGTTTGCCACGTGATGAGCCGAGGATCAACAGGAAGCGTCCATGCGTGGCATCCCGCCGTATGGACTCGACGGTCATGCCGACCAAGTCGCGCCCGGCTTCAGCCGTCAGGCGCAAGAGGTGCCAACCGATGATCTTCATCGTCTTGGCTCAAGGGGAAAGGACGTGATGCCTCATGAGAAAAGGTAACCGAAGGTGAGTGGGGTTTGCGGGGTTGGGTTCATGCTTCATGTGACCGGAGTTGATGAAAGAGAGAGCGGAGCCTGTGATCAATCTCCTTTTTCAGT
>JBFMGX010000022.1 GCA_040752595.1 Candidatus Zixiibacteriota bacterium | reverse complement strand
ACCGTTTCCGTGGCGCCGGGTGCCCACACCCGGCGCAAGTGGCTGTGCATCAACGGTCGGGTGTGGGCACCCGACCGCACATGTGCGGAATTGGGAGGTTTTTCAACAAGCCCATTCTTGCCTGTCCAGGGGCGCACGGCCGCTCGTGGTGAACCACTCGTGGTGAACAGTGCGCCCCGATACGTGGTTCGGTGTGTTTCCCTCACCCGGTCCGGCCTGAAGGGCCAAGCGACCTCCCCCCCTCGACTCCACGCGGGGCAAGCCGAAGGGGGAGGTTGTCGTCGCGTAGGGGCGACCCGGTGGGTCGCCCTCGGGCGCGGCAGGCCGCGCCCCTACAGAACATGTCTGTCACCCTGAGCGAACCCCGCTCTTCGAGCGGGATGAAGCGAAGGGTCTGCTGTTTCCCGGCGTGGGAAAGAGACAGCAGATGCTTCACTTCGTTCAGCATGACAGACTGGGGGCGTAGGGGCGCAATTCATTGCGCCCGTCCAACACGGGCTCGGAGTCAATACTGCCGGAAGGCGCCCAAAAGGCCGCTTTCGGAGCGTTCGATTTTGATGTCGGGAATCGCTTTGACGTTGATGCGGAAGTAGTATCCCTGATGGCCGCCGCCGGGGACCCAGTAGAACACCGCCTCCCAGCAGTGCAGATCGCGACGGAACTCGAAACGTTCGTCAGTGATGCGACCCCCTGCCAGATCATAGGTTTGCTGATAGTGAATCGACCAATTGCTCGTGGGGCTGAAATCGAAACGCCAACCGAGCCAGTGCGTCTTCGATGTGTATGTCAGGGCGCGCGCTTCATCGTAGCGATACGAGAATGAGGCGTTAAAGGGGAGCTTCGCCCCGGCCTGGGACGTGTCGCGGGTGCGGCCTTCCTCGCCGATCGCGGTCACGGATGTGAGCGCCGAAGCGCTTCCCCGCAGACTCATCGCCGCCGACACGCCGAAGTTCAGCAGGCGCGGGTCGGTCCATTTCAGTTCGAGTGTCGTCGGATCATAGAGGTCCCAAGTCGCATCGGCGGAGAGATCGAGGCGCTGCACGAGGTTGGTGCGAACGTTGCCGGCCAGCGTGCTCCAACGGCGGGTGTCGCGTTCGAAATCGTAGCGCGTGGACAATCCGAAGTTGAGCAGCGAGACCTTCTTTTCCTTGTCGCCGGAGTGGAGTTTGGCATCGAGGACATTCGCGAGCGAAAATGAGATCGCCTGGCTGCGGCGGGACGAGCCGCCGCCGGTGCCGGTGAAGCTGCGCAGTTCGTCGTGACGGGTCACAGCCGGCGTGAACGCATAGCTGATGCGCGGCGACATGGTGTGGCGAATCGCATTCACGCCCCAGAGGCGCGGGTTGAGGAATCCATAGAGATTCGTGCTGGCGCTGACGCCCATCGTCCCAGACATGCGCCGCGCGGGTTCCTCGACCGGAATGCCGGCATCACGGGCGAGACGCGTGCTCGCCACGTAGTACCATGTCTCCGCCAACGACGCATTGGGGGACACGTTGATGTACTTGATCACGCGCTGCGGGAAGCTAATCCCCGCCGCATGATCGACCGTAACGTAGCGCTTCTCGTCGAATTGCCCGGTGGTATCGCCGGGTGTCGGATTGCGGCTCTGATAGTACGACAGCCGCGACGACAGCGACACATAGGCATTGTGGTACCAACGCGCAGTGGCTCCCGAATCGGGAGCAAACAGCCGTCTCTGGAACAGCGAGAACTCCAACTGCGGTAGCCGCCGGGTGCGGCTGTCGGTGTCGAGGTTCTCGGTGTTCTCGACGTAGGCGGTGATCGAAGCGCCGCGCCAACGTTTGTTGAAGTTCAGTTGCGAGCGCACGGTGCGGCGGCGTGTGTCGGAAGGATCGTAGCTGTAGTTCTGATAGTAGGACCGATCGGACACAAAATCGGCATTGCCGGCCAGCGTGGTGGTCGGCGACAGAGTCTGCTGATGGGAACCGACGAGACTCCAGCGTGTGGCCCGAGACGTGCCGGTGCTGGAGTAGTGGGTCTCATGTGCGTATGAGCCGGAGAGATTACCGCTGAAGTGATAACGCCAGGCGTAGTTGACCCGTCCATGTAGGAGCACTCCGGTCGCTTCATTGTAGTCGAGGGCGCCGCTGAGATCATAGTAGTCGGAGGCCGCCCAGTAGTACCCGACGTTGCCGATGAACCGCTCGCCGCGCTGGAAGTTGCCGATCCGCAACGGCAGGAATCCGGAGTGGCGGCCGCGTTTGATCGGAAATATGTAGTACGGCAGGATCGCGACCGGGAGCTCGCCGATCCGCATCACGACCGGACGCGCGATCACCTTGTCATTGCGGATGATCTCCATGTCCCGGCTGGAAAAGTGAAAGTGCGGCTGTTCGAGGTTGCAGGTCGTGTAGGTGCCATGCGTGACGAAGAACACGCTGTCGGTGTACTTGCGGAAATCGCCGCCGTGATAGTAGGCGCCTTCAAACTCGGTGGCCGAGCCGCGGATGCGGCCTCGACGCGAGTCGATGTTGTAGGTGAGCTGCTGCCCGGTGATCACCTGTGTGCCGTCGGCGAGGCGCGGCATCTGCTGCGGCTTGCCGGCCGAGTCGGGCTCCGGCAACGGCCGCGCCAGGAGGTTTTTGCGGTTGGTCCAATAAGAGATGCGCCCGGCGTCGAGGAGGATGGTCTGATAGTGCAACTGGCCGGATCTCTCCAGATCGACACGCTGGGAATCGGGGACGAACCGAATGCGCGCGGCTTTGTAGTCGACGCTGTCTGTGCCGCCGCCGGATCGGGGAGCGGTGTAGCGTCCCTGGGCGCCGCCGTCAATGGTCACGGTTGCCAAACGACCACTGGCGAAGTGCAGCCACAGTGAGTCGCCGGAGGCATGATTGGCACCCTGCGCCGTATCATCGGGTTGGAAATCGGTGTAGGCCTGACCGCGTACACGGATGGCGCGCAACGAGTCATTCGACAGGAAGAAGTCCGCGACGCGGCCGCGGAGGATACTGGTCCCTCTGTCCTTGAGGGCGACGGTCGTGTCGCGGTAGGAGCCGTCGGCGTTGCCGATCGCGGTCACCCGGTCAACGCGCCTCTCGACGAAGGAGAGAATCAGGGTATCCCCGGTGACAATGCCGCCGCTGCCGACGGCGCGGGGTTTCCCGGTGAGGAGCGCGCGTCCAGAGTCGGGCCAGATTTCACCACGCTCACCTTGCGCCTCCCAGTCGCCTTTCCAGACGTGAACTGAGCCGGCACCGATGCCGCGTTTCTCGTCACGAAAGTACGTAATGGTGTCGGCGCGAATGATCGTCTGGTCGGATGAATCGAGGAAGAAGTCCCAGCGCAAGAGCGGCAGAGAATCGGCCACCGCGACATTGGCCCCGCGTTCGAAACGGGCCCGTTGTGAGACAAGCGCGAAGCCCCCGGTCGTATCCTCGATGAGGACGTCGCCGAGGGCCCGGGCGGATTGCCCATCGCGCTCGTATTCGACATGCCGCGCGACAAACGACAACCCCGGCTGGGCGATGTGCACGTTGCCGTCGAACGCGACCAGGCCGACGTCCTGCTGCCACACCGCGCGATCACTCAGAAGCGACGTGTTGCCATGGACGAATGAGACGTTGCCATAGAGGCGGTACTCGCTCGCGGTGTCCGTGTGAATCCACTCGGTGGAATCGGCGTGTTCGAGGATTAGCGGCGGGGAGGTGTCTTGGGCGGTCGCCGCCCTGGGATTGATCAGTCCAATGCCTGACAGGAAGACCACGAGCGCCACGGCTCTGGCCCACCGCAATAGACCGACCATACCATTCTGGCATCCAAAGAGCGAAACAGCAGATCCTTCGCTTCGCTCAGGATGACAGATGCGTTGCAGGATTGGCATCCACATCATCTTCACTGGCCGGATGCGATGACGGTGTTGCTCAGGACGCCGAGCCCTGCGATCTCGATCTCCACGTTGTCGCCGGGTGACAACGGGCCGACACCGGCGGGAGTTCCGGTCGAGATCAAATCGCCCGGCAGCAGCGTCATCACTCCGGAGATGAAGGCGATCAACTCCGGGACGCCGAAGATCATCTGGTCGAAGGTGGTTTGTTGACGCACGTCGCCGTTCACGCGGGTGGTCAGCCCCGAGCCCCGCCAATCAGAATCTGCCTGCACCCACGGTCCGACCGGGCAGAAGGTGTCGAATCCCTTGGCGCGGGTCCACTGCTTGTCCTTCTTCTGCAGATTGCGAGCGGTGACGTCATTGACGATGGTGAAGCCAAGCACGTGATCCAAGGCGTGTTCGCGGGAGATCATTCGCCCTCCCTTGCCGATCACAACGCCGAGTTCGCCCTCATAGTCGACGCGGTCGACCCCGGCGGGTAGCACGATTTGCCCACCGGGAGGTAGCAGCGCCGTCGTCGGTTTCAGAAAAATGACCGGTTCCTCGGGAATCGCATCGGCCGAGGCGCTCTCGGCGACATGGGGAGCATAGTTCAATCCCACGGCGATGATCTTGGAAGGCACGACGGGGGCGAGCCATGTGATCTGATCCAACGGATGGACTCGTTCTCCGGGCACGCCCCCCATGTAGGGGGCATCGCTCCAGCGACGAACACCCCCGGCCTCGTGTGTTCCCCAGTATTCCCCGCCCCGCCAAGTGAAGCGCACGTAACGCGTCAATCTGTGTCTCCCTTCAGCCGATTTGTTGTGCCGGTATCGATCAGTATCTGCACGTGCGCGGCGACAGAATCACCGAGCGCGGCCAGATTGTATCCCCCCTCCAACACGGAGACCAAACGACCGCCGCAGACGTCCCGCGCGAATGAACAGACCATGCTTGTCGCCTCCGCGAACGCCGGCGTGGTCACGTCCAATTGGGCCAGCGGGTCGTCGCGATGCGCATCAAACCCGGCCGAGACGAGCACAATGTCGGGTGCGAACCGACGGGCAGGGCCACCAAGAATGGCATCGAGCGCATCCAGGAATTCAGGGTCTCCCGCCCCGGCTCTCAGAGGTCGATTCACCGTAAACCCCAATCCCGGTCCGTGTCCGGTCTCGTCGGCCGCGCCGGTCCCCGGATAGAACGGATACTGGTGAATGGACGCGTACATGACCCGCGCCGAATCGTAGAAGATGGCTTGCGTGCCGTTGCCGTGGTGAACGTCCCAGTCGACAATCAACACTCGTGCATCCGGCACTTCGGCGAGGAGATTCGCGGCGGCAATGGCGATGTTGTTCAACAGGCAGAATCCCATGCCGCGCCCGGCGAGCGCATGGTGCCCCGGCGGGCGGACGGCACAGAAGGCATTGGCGAGCCGTCCCAGCCACACATCCCGTGCCGCTGCGATCACACCACCGGCGGCCAGACGGGCGATTTGTGGCGAACCGGGACCGACATAGGTATCCGAATCGAGCCACTGTCCCTCGGCGTGATCCAAGAGCCCGCGGTACGTCGCACTGTGCACGCGCTCGACCTCGGCGGTGGATGCTTCGCCGAATTCCAATGGGTGAAGGAGCGGCAAGATGTCAGCATGCCGGAGGGCGTCCCGGATCGCCTGCAGCCGTGCCGGGGATTCCGGATGAGGCAACGCCGCATTGTGCTGCAAAAAAAGGTCGGAGAAAACCCAGCCGGTACGCGAAGGTGGGGGCTCGTGAGCCGTCATAGCCGGGAACATAGCACACGAGATGGCAAGCGCCAACGGCGGCTTGACACCGGATCATAGAACACGACGTTTCCGCCAACGCCCCAGCGAAAACCAGACATAGAGGGCCACGCCCTTGACGACGGTCGTCGTCGTGATTGTCCACCACACGCCGTCGGGCCCGAGACCGAGCCACACGCCAAGGACCCACGCGCTCGGGATGCGCAGTACCGCGCCGGGGATGGCGACGATCATCGGCGGCATTGTGTCACCCGCCCCGGAGAAGGCGCCCTCCAAGACGATCTCCCACGCCATGAAGACCTGTGAGAGCGCCAGGATGCGGATGTAGTGCGACCCGGCTTGGAGCAACTGTGGGTCGTCGACGAAGACGTGCATGATCGTCCGCGGGAACAGCATAAAGACGATCGACGTCAGGAGCGTATAGATCGACACGATGACCAGTGTCTTGCGGGTCAACGCGGCGGCGCGGGCCGGATTTCCCGCGCCGAGATTCTGCCCCACCAGCGTGGCGGCGGCGATCGAAAAACCGTAGGCGAAGAGGTAGTTGATCGACTCGATGCGGTTGCCGATCCCCAGCGTCGCGACCGCCGCGGTTCCGAAGCCCGCGGTGATCCGATTGACGAAGAGGTAGACGATGGAGAAGACGATATTGGAGATCGAGATCGGTATCCCGATCGTCACCATCCGACCAACGATCGACCAGTCGATGGTGCCCCAGGGCGAAAGACGTACCGGAAACGGCAATCGTCCAGCGCGCAGGAACCGCAAGAAGATGAGGCACACGACGGTGTAGGAGATTGCCGTCGCCAGAGCGGCACCGACCACTCCCAATCGCGGCAGCGGCCCGATGCCATAGATCAAAAGCGGGTCGAGGATGACGTTCAAGACGATTCCGGTAGACATCGCTGCCAACGGCCGGCGCGTGTCCCCGGAAGCACGGAACAGCCCCATCGACCATTCGACGAAGACAATCAGGATGGCCGCCAGGAAATAGACCGCCATATACTGCTTTCCCAGGGTAACGACCGACGGCTCCAAGTGCATCAGGGCAAAGAGGGGCTGGCGCAACAGCAAACCGACGACGGTGATCAGAAGCGCGAAGAGCACGGCAAAGCGCAGCGAGTACTCCCCGACCGACTGTGCGGCCTTCTTATCGCCGGCACCCAGTGCCTGCGACACCATGGCCACCAGACCTGTGGATATGACCATCACGAGGGACTGGAGGATCCAGACAATGAAGGTGGCCGAAATCACCGCGGCGATCGGGTCAGCGCCCAGATGCCCGACCCAGATGGCATCGACCACCGAGAAGACCGTGTGCAACAGCATGGATGCCGTTGCCGGCCACGCCAGACGGATGATGGCACGGTACGGATGACCGTGCAGAATGGACTCGACATCACGGCTGATTGTTGGGGTGGCGGAGCCCATCAGGGAATCCCCAAGGATACCAGTGGGAAGTCGAAGCTACCGCCAAGGGGTGAGGCGGAGTAGGAAGAACTGATACGGCTCAGCGGCCGGCGGTTTCGGCAGCAAGGTACTCCAGGGCCAGCAAGTACCCCGAGACACCGAGGCCAGAGATCACGCCCCGGCAGGCGCCGGAGACAACCGATCGCTGCCGGAATTCTTCACGCGCGAAGATATTGGACAGGTGAACCTCGATGACGGGAATCGGGATGGACGCCACGGCATCACGCAGGGCAATCGACGTGTGGGCCAGCGCGCCCGGATTCAGTATCACCCCTCCGGCGGAGTCGGCGGCCGCGTGCAATCGGTCAATGAGCACACCTTCATGATTGGATTGGGCGAATTCGACGTCGACGCCCAGTTGCCGGCCGCGCTCACTGATGCGGTCGTTGATTTCCGCCAACGTGAGTCTCCCATAGATCTCGGGCTCACGCAAACCGAGCCGGTTGAGATTGGGTCCGTGCAGGACCAGTATTGGCTTGCTCATTCGTCCTCCCTGGCGGCCACTGCCCAGTCAGACGCGCGCCTCAGGAAGATGAGCGCGGCCCTGACCTCTTCATCGGCAACGTCATCGACCAGCCGAACCGAGCCCACGGACCTCGGGAGCACCCAGATGGCGCGCCCGGCATGGCGTTTCTTGTCGAGCCGCAGCGGCTTCATGATGTCGGAGATCGTGAAGTTGCCGATTCGGCGCGGAGCAATGAGCGAGCAACATCGCACGATCCGGCGGAAATCATCGTTCCCGATCCACCCACGACGACGCGAGATGTCGGCGGCACCGATGATGCCCAACGCAACGGCCTCCCCGTGCCGCAGCCGTTGATATCGCCCGGTCTTCTCCAAGGCATGGCCGAGCGTATGGCCGAGATTCAGAAACCGTCGTGGCCCGTGATCTTGTTCGTCCTCGGCCACGAGCCGCAGCTTGAGTCGGACACAGCGCCGGATCACGTCGATTCCCATCGGTTGTGACCCTTCCACCCAGTGACTGAGCGTCTTCTCGCAGCGGCGGAAGAGAATCGAATCGCCCATGATGCCATACTTGACGATCTCGGCCAGCCCGGAGCGTCGCTCCCGTGCCGGCAGCGTCGCAAGCAGGGTCGGATCAATGATCACCCCCGTCGGCTGATAGAAACACCCGATGAGGTTCTTGCCGTACGTTGTGTTGATCCCCACCTTGCCGCCGATCGCCGCGTCGACCTGTCCGATGACCGTCGTGGGGACAAACCACAGCGGTACGCCGCGCATGAACGTCGCGGCAGCAAAACCGGCAGAGTCGGTGATTGTACCACCGCCGACGGCCAGCACCGGAGTGGATCGATCGAGCCGCGCGACGAACCACCGTTGCTGCAAGAGATCGACGGTGCGGGCCGATTTGATGCGTTCGCCCGCAGACAACACCGTGCAGTGTGGAAGCCACCCAGCCAACGTCAGTGAGCGGCGCACATCACGGCCGACAAGATCGTCGACGGCCCGATCGATGACGACGGCGATCGGCAATCCACGACGCTCAGGTCGCAGGTACACCCCGATCCGCTTGAGCGAGCCGTCAGCGATGTAGATCCGTGTCTGTCGGCCAGGCACGGAACCTGTGAATGTCGGCTTGGGTCGGGGTGCCACGGGTGTCACCGGATCGTTCAGAGCCCGTTACCGAGCCACTCCATGATGCGCTCGACCACCAACGGGATCGTCAATCGAGAGGTATCGACGACAAGATCGGCGATTCGGTCGTAAGCGTCGCGGCGCGACTGCAGCAGTGACTCGGCGTGTCGGACAAACTGCTCCCGCCTCGCTGGATCATCATGTCCGAGTATACCCGAGGCTACGGTCGTCCCGGCCAACAACGGGCGCGAAGGGAGGTCATCGCGCACGCGATCCCAGATTGCTGCCCAATCAGCGGTCAGCAGTACCGTGCGGCCTGTCTGGCGGGCCATGGCGAGAATCACCGGAACGGTCGGCGCGCCACCACCGAGGGCGATGATGCTGGGAGGGGAACCGAGAACCAATCGTAACGCCCGTGCCTCATGGTTGCGAAACGCTGCTTCGCCCTCGACGCGGAAGACCTCCGGGATCGTACGACGGCACAGCGATTCGACGACGCCATCCAGATCGACAAACGGACGATGCAACCGTGCCGCCAGTTGATGCCCCACGGCGCTCTTGCCGGTGCCCATGAAACCGGCCAGGAACAGATGCCGACGCGCCGCGGCCATGGTCATACCGATCCCTCCGGGCTGACGGGAGACATCTCCGGGGTCGCGGCGGGCCAGGGAAGTCGCGCCAGCAACCAGACAACCGCGATGGCCACGGCAAAGCGCGCGGTCAGGATGATCCAACCGCTCCCGCCCAAGGCGACAAACAGCAGCGTGTCTTCAATGATGGCGTGGCAGATACAGAGGAATGCCCCGACCAGAAAGATCTGGCGGCGATCCAGATCGCCGGACTGCCCTTGCGGGATCAGCACCCCGGCGCCGTAGGCAATGCCGAAAATCACGCCAGTCAAGAGTGGAAAGAGCGCCTGTGGACGGAACCCCATGGGACGGAAGACGGGAATCGCGGATTGAATGGCGCGATCGAACCAGGGTTGCGAGCGTGCCCACTCCAGCAGGATGATCAACGGCATCACGATCAGGAAGATCTTGAGCATCAGCCCCCAGAGACCGGTGCCTATTTCGATCACCAGGTCCACGTTGTTGCCTCGGGCGAATTCTGTTGTTGTCCCGCGAGCCGCAAAGCAGATCCCTCGCTTCCCTCGACGTCGCTCGGGACGAGTCGCTCGGGATGACAGATGAAGGGCGTGACCATGTTCATGCGTTGTCCCGCACCCTACTGTGCGATCATTACGGCGACGAGCCACCCCAGTGACCACCCCACCACCAGCCGCAGCCCCACGAGGACGGCGGTGGGTGCGCGCATCTGCTTCAGGATGGCGCTTTCGAGAATGTGATTGTGCGAGACACCGAGGATGATCGCAGCGACGGTCACCGCGGTCGTATCCCACTTCCCCGCGGCGATCACCGCCAGCGCCGAGTACAGATTCACGAAATGCCCCAAGACCATGGCGAGCGCGGCATCACCGGGGAGATGCCAGATCCCCATCGCCGGCTGGAAAAATCGAGCCAGCGCGGGAAGCACCGGGGTGTGCCCGAGCAGCGTCACGATGACATAGACGGGGATCATGACGCGCATCAGGATCCAGAATGTCTCCAATCCCTTGCGCACTCCGTGCCGGAGCACCGGCCAGAGCGGAACAGTAGTGCCATCGGTTGTCACAGACTCTCCCCCATGTCCAGCAATCGACGCCGCACCACTGCCGGAAACCGACGCTTCGTCCACACAGTGAAACTGGCCTCGGCCTGGGCGACCAGCATCGGCCACCCACCGACCAACCGTTGGCACCCTGATCGTTGCGCCTGACGCAGCAGCCGGGTGCGACGTGGACGATATACGAGATCAAAGACGACAGTGGCAGGCGAAATTGCCACACCGTCCGGTAGAGGCGACAGTCGCCAATGATCGCCACCGCCCAAGGGGGTCGCATTAACGACAAGCGCCGCCGAATCGAGTCGTGCCGCAATACCCTCCGGCCGCCACGGGATCACATCGATCGCCGACCTCGATACACGGGTCTTGACGTGCTTTACGACCTGGCGTGCCTGTTGGGGTCGGCGGGCCACCAATGTGACTCGCTGCATACAGAAGTTGCCAAGAAGCGTGGAGAGAACGGCCCGCGCCGCACCGCCTGCACCGAGGATCACGGCCGACCCTCCTCTCAACGTCGCTCGGTGCGGCCGTAATGCAGCAACCACTCCAGCAACATCGGTGTTATAACCCACCAACCGCCGGCCGCGGACGGCAACTGTGTTGACGGCACCCACGTCCGCGGCGGACGAGTCCAGTTCATCAAGATCATTGATGACTCGTGTCTTGTAGGGGGTGGTGACATTGAGACCGACAAACCCGGCGTCGGCACCGGCATGAAGAAACGAACAGACGCGCCCGGGTGGCAGGTCACAGAGCGTGTAGACCGCAGGCCAGCGAAGGGTGTCGAAAACGCGCCGGAAGATGGCCGGCGACATGGAGTGCCCGATGCCGCGCCCCAGGAGACCATAGATCCCATTGCGGACGTTTGCAGGGATGGACATCCGGGGCGGCATAATGGATGGGAAGACGTCTCAGCGGGCCAGGGCAATCAGACTGGCCAGGAAGTCGGGATCGGAAACCGCCATGACACCGGCGTTGCGGATCACCGAGGACGCATCGGCCCACAACGCCGCCACAGCAAAGGCCATCGCGATCCGATGATCACCTCCCGGGTCGATGGTCGCCGCCCGCCACTCGGTCGGCCCTTCGATCGCCCAGCCATCCTCCAATTCGGCAACCTTGGCACCCATAGCCCGGAGGTTGGCGGTGACGGCAGCGATGCGATCGGATTCCTTGTGACGTAACTCGGAGGCGCCACGGATCACAGTCACTCCTTCGGCGCGTGCGGCCAGCACGGCCAGGATCGGCAACTCATCGATCACCCCGGGCACTTCGGTCTCGCCGACCCGCACGGCCTTCAGGGCGGACGCAGATGTCAAACGAATTTGTCCGTGCGGTTCATCGCCGCCATGATCCCGCCTCTTGATCTCAAACTGCGCGCCCATGCGGTTGAGGACGCGCAGGAATCCTGTTCGGGTGGGATTCAGTCCCACGTCATCGATGATCACATCCGCCTTGTGGACACCGATGGCGGCCCCGATGATGAAGGCAGCGGCGGAGAAGTCGCCGGGGACGACCCAATCGCATGGCTTGACGCTGCGCCGGGGACCGATCCGGATCGTCCGCTGGTGCGACGGGGGGTCGCTGTCCGTGGCCTCCTGCGCCAGCAGACGCTCCCGTTTGTCGCCGGAGAGGCGAGGCGGCAGGGTCACATCGCAATCGACTCCGGCGGACCGGAACATCCGCTCAGTATGATCACGGCTGGGAGACGGCTCAATGACAACGGTCTCCCCGGCCGCATCGAGCCCGGCCAGCAACACAGCCGATTTGACCTGGGCCGACGCGATCGGCAGTTCATAGGAAACGCCGCTCAGCGACGTGCCCGAGATGCGGATCGGCGCTGTGTCGGCATCCGACAGGGAGATCTTCGCCCCCATGCGTCGCAGCGGTTCGGCAATCCGGAGCATCGGCCGCCGAGAAAGGGAATCATCGCCGATCAGTATGCAATCAAATGGCCGGCCTGCCAAGCATCCGGCGAGCAGACGCATCGTGGTCCCGGAATTGCCGCAATCCAACGCCCGCTCCGGGGCGTTCCATCCGCCACTGCCTGGGCTCTGGACGACCCATGTTCCGTCCGCTTCGTCCACCGCCACGCCCAACTGCCGCAGGCAATGCACCGTGCTGAGCACATCGGCAGCGCCCGAGATCGGGCTGACAGTCGAACGCCCTTTTGCCAGCGCTGATAGAATCAGCGCCCGGTGGGCGATGGACTTGTCCGGTGGCGGGCGATAGAGCCCGGTCAGACGCCGCACCGGCTCGACTTTGACGTCGCTACCTAATGGCACCTTGGCGTGTGTGTCGCTCAAGTCGATCCTCTACTCATTACAGCGACCTGCCGACGACCGCAGCCATGGCGCCGACTCGTTCCATGAGCGAGTCAAACGTCGGAGCGTCGATGGACTGGCGACCGTCGGAGAGCGCTTGCTCCGGGTGCGCGTGAACTTCGACCATGATGCCGTCGGCGTCGGCCGCCGCGGCGGCACACGCCAGCGGCAAGACCTGGTACCGCTCGCCGGTCCCGTGACTCGGGTCCACGATGATCGGCAAGTGACTGGTCCTCCGTACGACGGGAACGATCGACAAGTCGAGCACGTGGCGGGCATGATCCGAAAAGGTGCGCACGCCGCGCTCGCACAACACCACGTTCGGGTTCCCCTCGTTCATGATGTACTCCGCGGCCATCAAGAACTCTTCGAGCGTGGCGGCCATGCCGCGTTTGAGCAGCACCGGTTTGCCGCACCGTCCCGCCTTCTTCAAGAGCGGCGTGTTGTGCATGTTACGTGAGCCGATCTGGACCATGTCGGCATACCCGGCGACCAATTCCAGCGACTCGTGGTCGATCGCCTCGGTCACGACCGGGAGATGGTGGCGGGCACCCACCTCCGCCAAGATCCGCAAACCCGACTCTCCCAGACCCTGAAAACTGTAGGGTGAGGTGCGGGGTTTGAATGCCCCACCGCGCAAGAGTCGGGCGCCGCCCTGTTTGACGATCCGCGCCACGGCGTCCAACTGCTCCGGAGTCTCCACGGCGCAGGGGCCGGCAATGACGGTGAACCACCCCGGCCCGAAGGAGGCATCGCCGGCTTGCACGGTGGTCGACTGGGGATGGAATTCCCGGCTGACGAGCTTGTAGGACGTGGTGACGCGAATCACGCGCAGGACGCCCGGCATCGCCTCGAACCGTCCCGGATCGAGCGTACCGAGGTTCCCGGTGATGCCGATCGCGGTGCGCTGGGCCCCCGGCAATGGATGCGCGCGCAATCCCAGAGCATGGACCTCGGCACAGACCGCGGCGATCTGAGCGGGATCGGCGTGTGTGTCCATCACGATCAGCATGCGTCATCCTGGGAATCTGGGCCGATGGAAAGAACTCCCTCACCCGCCCGCCTATCGGCGGGCGACCTCTCCCGGAGGGAGAGGTTAGTGATCTCCCGCTCCCTCCGGGAGAGGGGTGGGGTGAGAGAAGCGAATCGGTCGATCATCAGAGTCACATCCGCGCTGGTGATTTCATCCCCAACAAGTTCAGACCCTCGGCCAAGACAGAGCGCAGACAATCCGACAAGAGTATCCGCACGCCCCGCGCCTGCGCCTCCCCATCGAGAATGCGGACATTCTGATAGAATGCGTTGTAGGCCTGTGCCATATCCAAGAGAGCGGCGGCAATGACCTGGGGTTCGTACTGCCGCGCCGCCAGTCGAATCCGCCGGGGCCAGTCGCCCAGTTGCAGGAGAAGTCGTCGTTCCTCGTCGCTGCGCAGATGGATGAAATCGCGCGGTTCCACGGGCACTTCCTGTCCCCACCTTTCCAAAAGCGAGCAAAGGCGCGCGTGCGTGTACTGTAGATAAGGACCGGTCCGGCCGTCGAATGAGAGGGCCTCATCCCAATTGAAATTGACATCCTTCTGGCGTTTCACCGACAACTGCCAAAAGACGACGGCGCCGGTGCCAACCGCCTCGGCGACCGCGTCGGCGTCTTCGAGATTCGGGTTCTTCTCGGCAATGATGGCACGTGTGCGTGCCACCGCCTCGGCGAGAACATCATCGAGGAAGACGATGTTCCCTTTGCGCGTGGACATGGTGACATTGGCGAACTTGACCCAGCCGAAGTCGACATGCGCCATCCGATCGGCCCACGCGTGTCCCATCACTTTGAGCGCGGCGAAGAGCTGACGGAAATGGAGCGCCTGCGCGGAGCCGACGATGTAGAGACATTGATCGAACTGGTATGTCGCATGGCGGTATTCGGCCGCGGCGAGGTCGCGTGTCGCATAGAGCGTGGCCCCATCGGCCTTGCGCAACAAGAGCGGTGGGTCGCCGGCCCCGACCGGGATGATCAGAGCACCATCGTCGCCGCCATGGGCGACGCCCGATTCCCGGAGACGATCAACCAGCGGCGCCAGATACGGGTTGTAGAATGCCTCCCCGGCATACGAATCGAACGTCACACCCAGACGGCGATAGACACGCTCGAACTCCCGCAGCGACAGATCACGGAAGCGCTGCCAGAGGGCATTGTTCTCCGGGTCGCCATCCTCCAGCTTCTTGAATTCAAGCCGCGCGCGGTCCTCCAGCTCAGGGAGCGCCTCGACCTCGCGGTGAAAGCGCGTGTACAGATCGTACAAGTGCACAATCGGATCGGCCGCCAACTGCGTCTCGTCGCCCCAATCACGGAAGGCGACGATCAGCTTGCCGAACTGGGTTCCCCAGTCGCCGAGGTGATTGATGCCGATCGTGCGATAGCCGAGCTTCTCGAAGATGCGCTTGAGCGAGTTGCCGATGACAGTCGAACGGAGATGCCCGACGCCGAACGGCTTGGCGATGTTGGGATGCGAGTAGTCCATGCAGATGGTCTTGCCGCGCCCGATCTCGGCGGAGCCGTAGCGGCTTCCCTCCCCGGCAATCATCGGGAGAACCTCGGCGGCGACGGCCTGCGGATCGTACCAGACGTTGAGATATCCCCCGATCGCCTGGACTTTGGTGACGGACTTGGGCGCTTTGAACTCCTGCTCCAATCGGGAGGCGATGTCCTGCGGTGGCAATCGCAACTCAGCGGCCAATGGGAAGCAGGGAAACGCCGAATCACCGAACCCCTTGCGGTTCGGCGATTCGTACACCTCAGCGACCACTTCCGGAGACCGGGGGTAGCCGAGGCGAGCCAGTGCGGCCGCAGTCGCCTCACAGGCCTCCGCGAAATACACTGACAATTGCACCGCCATAGCTGAGATCGTCACCGCCGGCACGTGCCGAATGCAACACCAGGCGACGGGTACGACAGAGGAAGAATCGCCATCTCCGGTCCCAGAATCAAGACGACGCTGAGCGGGAGAGCGTGTTTGGACGCTGGTCAACCGCCGCCGCAGACAGGAACTCCCCAGAGGAGCCAACCCGACGGCGGAACGGGGTAGTCACCGGCTACTCGTACCAGACACCGGTGCAGACAACCCGCGCGTTTGCGGCCAGACTCACCTCACGGTCGTCCCGTGTAGCGGCTCCCTGCACGCCGCCGGGGGACATCACGGTCGCGTCGCGATGGATGACCCCCAAATGGCGACAGGCGGCGAATGCCGCCAGCGCGCCCGACCCGGAAGCGGGTGTGGGTCCAACCCCGCGTTCGAAGATGCGCAGCTCGATGCGCCCTCGGCTCAGCACGCGAACGAACTCGACATTCACGCCTCTTGTCGGCCGGGCCTCACGAGCGGTCTGGCAGCGAACACCAAACTCCTCCCAGGGAAAGTCGAAACCCGAAACAGGAAAAACCCAGTGTGGATTTCCCGCTTCCACAACCAGTCGACGCTTGATCTGCCGCTCCCTAGCCGACGGTACAGTTTCCTTCTCGACGACCGCCGGGATCGGACGACGGAATGAGGCCTCGACGATCAACCCTCCCATGCGACGGACCGAGACAGGGACCGGCCCCGCACCGGTGAGGAAGCACCAGTGGCGCCGCCGGGGGTTTCCTGTCACCAGAAGGGCCGCCGCACCACGTACGCCATTCCCGGACCATTCGGCTTGCGAACCATCGGCATTGAAGAGGCGGAATGGGACTCCCTGCCGAGTCTCGGCACCGAGGAGAATCACCCCATCGGCTCCGGGGCCGATGCGGCGGTCACAAATCGCCGCCGCGCGCGCTGATGACCAGGAGGAACGGCGACCCGTGGCCGTGACCACGATGAAGTCATTCCGAAGCGATTCCACCTTGGCGAATTCTACCTGACGCATGATCGGCCCGCGTTCACGGCGCACAGCCGGGCACGCACCCCGATAAGATAGACCCGCCCGGTGAGAAACACAAAGAACTCACGCCACGCGAGGACGCGTGGCGTGTGCCCGACAATTGACCACGTTCCGGCGGGCTTTCCATGACCACCCTGTGGCGCCGTGTGCCCACACACGGCGCTGCGGTCGGGTGTGGGCACCCGACCGCACAGTCGCTTGAGTTTGTGAGAGCGATTCCGAAGGGACAAAATCGAGTTGCGGACAACCGGTGCCCATCAAACCAGTGCGGACAGCACCCGACCGAGTCGCTTGATCCCTTCGTGGATGCCCTCCAATGTGGCGTTGGAGAAGTTGAGCCGTAGCGTGTTCTTGCCGGAGCCATCGGGGTGGAAGGGCTGGCCGGGAACATAGGCCACTTTCTGCTCGATCGCCTTCGGCAAAAGCGTGGTGGCATCCACGTGCTCCGGCAACCGTACCCAGAGGAACAGACCGCCCTCGGGGCGCGTCCAGGTGACGGTATCGGGGAAGAACTCGTTCATCGCACGCAGCATGGCGTCGCGGCGCTCACTGTAGGCGGCTTTCAGCTTTTCGATGTGCCGATCCAAGGCGCCGTCCTTGGCGAACTCATACATCACGTATTGCGCGAACCCATTCGTATGCAGATCGGTCGCCTGCTTCACTCGCTCAAAGATGCCCATGACCTGCCGTGAGCCGGCCACCCAACCGATCCGCAGTCCGGGGCTGACCAACTTGGAGAACGTTCCGAGTTGGATGACGGCTTGTCCGCCGATCGACTTGATCGAGGGCACCGGCGGCCCCGAATAGCGCAACTCACCGTAGGGGTTGTCATCCACAATCGGCACGCTGTAGCGGTGGGCCTTCTGCACCAAGAGGTTGCGCCGTTCCAGGCTCAGTGTCGTCCCGGTCGGGTTGTCGAAGTTGGGCACCGTGTAGATGAACTTGGGGTGATGGGCCTCGATCAACGGGTCCATCGTCTCGACCTTCATGCCATGGTCGTCCATGTCGACCGTGGTGTACTCGACACCATAAAAATTGAATGCCTGCAAAGCCCCCAGGTAAGTGGGACGCGAGCACAGCACATAGTCGCCATGGGTGAGAAAGACACGGCCGACGGCATCGAGTCCCTGCTGGGAGCCGGCGGTGATCATGATGTTGTCGGCGGTCAACTGCGTCCCGCCGATGCGGGAGATCCTCTCGGCGATGAACTGCCGCAAGGGCGGATATCCCATGGAGAGCCCATACTGGAGGGCTTGGCTGCCGAAGTGAGTCAGGACACGATCCGTGGCCTCGCGAATCTCCTCGACCGGAAACAACTCGGGCGCCGGCAACCCGCCGGCAAAGGAAATCACGCCGGGCTGATTGGATATCTTGAGGATTTCCCGAATAATCGACGACTCCAGATTGTACCCGCTCGGGGAGAAATGGCGGGCTTCGTATTTGAATGGAGCCGGAGGCGCTAACGTCGGCAGCGTGTCGGTGGTCATGGTCGTCACCTCGGAATCGGGTCCTGGTTCGTCAACGATTTGGACGCAGTCGGCGGCAAGATTCCACCCAGAGGCCGGAATGTGCCAAGCCCAGTGAAGTATACGCGGAAACCACGCTGAAGCAACAGCAACAGGGGGGAATCCGGATCACCGCGTGGCAGAAAGTGTCAAAGGGGTCGAACGTGTTTGATGCTGTCGCCCCCGCTGGGCGGGAGCACATGCTCAGGACGCGGAGTAACCGCCCCAGATGGCCCGTTCGCCGAATCGGTCACGGATGTCATCGACGACGGAGTCAACGGACGGCCTGCGCGTACTCCCGAGATGCAGCCGCGAAAACAGATCTGTCTGCTGGGCGAGTGATTCCGACTGCTCCAGATGGGAGGCCGAGACCCCCAATAATCGGATCGGTGCTCTCCCATCCCAGTGTTTCCCGAACAGATCGGAGGCGACACGATAGATCTGCCGGGAGTCATCGGTGGGCGTCGGGAATGTCGCACGGCATGTGTGCGTGGAGTAATCCTGGAAGCGGTACTTGACCGTCACCGTCCGCCCCCGCCATCCGTGACGTCGCATCCGTCGCGCGACCCGGTCGGAGAGATCGTGCAGCACCGAATAGAGATGATCGGGCCGGTTGGAATCCGCCGACAGCGTATGTTCGTGGCCGATCGATTTTTCCGGCGGCTGATCATCCGGCGCCAAGACGGGTGAGTCATCGTCCCCCCGAGCCAGCCGTCCCCATACCTCCCCGACCTTCCCCAAGTAGCGACGCAGTGTTCGCGGGTCGCAACGGGCCAGATCGCCCACCGTCAGGACACCCAATTTCGCCAATACCTGGCGCATCACCGGGCCAACACCCCACATCTTCTCCACCGGCAGCGGATACAGAATACGGGGAATGTCGGCCGGCATGATGATGGTCAGCCCATCCGGCTTGAACACGGACGAGGCCATTTTCGCCATGATCTTGTTCGGTGCGATGCCGACCGAGCAGGTCAACGACAACTCGGATCGGAGGCGCTCTTTCAGCCGCATCGCCAGTTGCTCCTCGTCGCCGAAGAGACTCGCGCATCCGGTTATATCCAAGAACGCCTCATCAACCGAGACGACCTCGACGGTGGGCGAGTAGTCCTCGTAGATCTTCAGAAGTTCAGAAGAGGCGTAAACGTAATGTCGCACATCGACGCCCACGAAAACGGCCTGTGGGCAGAGTCGGTATGCCTGGGCGGAGGACATGCCGGAACGGATGCCATGGACGCGGCATTCATAGGATGCCGTGGACACAACTCCCCGCGCTCGTGGAGGGCTACCCACAACCACGGGACGATTTCGCAGATGGGGATTGATCGCCTGCTCCAGCGCCGCGAAGTAGGCATCCATGTCGACATGCATGATGCGACGCGGAGGACGTTGGCCCGATTTCAGCACACGCCGTTGATGTAAAGGAAAGGTGGTCAGTCGTTCGGTCATCCCCTCAACCTGCTTTGTGTTCCGACTCAAACAGCGGCAATACTGTCATGCCGAGCGACTTGTCCCGAACGCAGTGAGGGAAGCGAGGCATCTGCTTTTACCCCATGGCACAATCAAAAGCAGACCCTTCGCTTCGCTCAGGGTGACAGGTGCGGTGACTTTCCCCTATTCCACCCAGATCTTGCTGATCACCCAGTCGGTGCGGCGTTCATCGTAGGTCAACTGGAAGACATTGTCCTCGGTGTCCACCAGGGCAAAATGGCGCACCGTATATTCACCCTGCTGCGATTTCCAGTGTCCGGTGACCCGCGCCACCTTGTAGATCTTCCCCTTCCAGCGGAACCGCGCCGGTTTGAGGGTCCCCGGCTCGAAGACCGCGATCACTTCCACCGGTTCGTCGAGTGTGTGGTACACAAGAAATCACTTGCCCCGCTAATGTCATTCTGGGCGACTCGTCCCGAACGCAGTGAGGGAAGCGAAGAATCTGCTGTTAAAAACCTCAGCACAGGAAATACAAAGGCAGATGCTTCGCTTCCCTCGCCATCGCTCGGGACAAGTCGCTCAGCATGACATTCGTTTTTCCACCAAATGTTCAGAAGACCGACTCGTCGTCCTCTCACATCCGTCGCAGGAGGCCGACCACCACACCGGCGATGAAGAAGCCGGGGGCGTTGCGGTCGACCACGATCGAACCGAAGGCGGAATTGGCCGGTTCCAAACGCACGCGACCGCGCTCGGGATAGAACTTCTTGACTGTCGCCTCCTCGCCGATCACCGCCACCACGATCTGCCCCTTCTGGGCGTTGTCCTGCTTTTTCACCAGAACCATGTCGCCGTCTTTGATTCCTTCATCCTTCATGCTCTCGCCGGCCACCCGTAGCGAAAAGACCTCACCCGCAGGGAGAAAGGACCGGTCCACAGCGACATGCCCATCGATGTTCTCCACTGCCAATAGCGGCAATCCGGCCGCCACCCGGCCCACAACCGGGATGGTCTCAACGGCAGTGGGGACGGCGTCGGCCAACTCGATGGCTCGTGACAAGAACGGGGTCCGACGGATATACCCCTTCTTCTCCAAGGCAACCAACATCTCATGGACACAATTCGTGGAGTGGATGTCGAATCGCTCGCAAATCTCGCGCACGGTTGGTGGACGATTCTCGGATTGGATGCGGTCGCGCAGGAACTCATAGATGTCCCGTTGCCGCGGCGATAGCGGTAATTTGCTGTTGTTCAAGAACTTACCCTCCGGTTGTGTGTGCGGAAGCATCCGGTTCGGTCATTGTAACTGCCCATCATCTCCTGCCCGCATCGTGCCTCTCCGGATCGGCGATCTGGTGGACCCTGCCCCAATCCATATACTGAACATTTGTTTATTATCCAATCACAAAGATGGCGAAGTCGGTCATTTCCTGTTTTCTTCTCGTCCTTGTCTCGGTCCCTGTTCATGCGTATAAGACCACAGGGCCGGAGCAGCTTTGGCGGGAAGAACAACCGGCGCCCCGAAGAGCATATGGCTTTAACCGTCTGTCTTTCCATGGCTTATCCGAATACAATTGTGGGACGTCGATCATGAACTGGAGCGCGCGTACGGTATCGACCGCGGCAGCAGCACTATCACTTCTTCTGTCCCATCACCTTACGAACGCTGCTCCGCCTTTGGCCGGCTCTACGCTCCAAGGCCCGAGAATCCGAGTCGAGGGTGAGACATTCAACTTCGGGTATGTCCCTCAGCATGCGTTCATGACCCACACCTACTGGCTGAAGAACCCGGGCACGGAGACGGTGAGAATCCAGCGACTGGCTCCCAACTGCGGCTGCACCACGGCTCCCCTGACCGACAGTGTCATTACTGTGGGGGACTCGATCCCTTTAGAGATTACCTTTGGATCGCGGGGCATGCTCGGGCACGTCGAGAAACATGTCCGCATCTTCGCCAACGCCGCCGGGCGAATTCCGGCCCTGACATTCACCGCCGATGTCCTTCCCGATACCGCACGTGGGCCATCCGTGACAATGCTCCCGCGCGCCATGAAGGTCAACCCTGTCAACCAGCCCGCAAAGGGCAACTGGACCGTCGAGATGACCCTGATGAACAATGGGACACAGCCTGTGGACGTGCGTGCTGTAAGTTGGCCATGGCGCGGCTTCAAGCTGGGTGGTGACCGATACACGCTCCAGCCGGGGGAGAAACGCCCGATCATGATCACGATGGCCCCCCTGGCGGGGGGCACGCTCGGGAAGTCGGTGACCTTTGAGCTCTCCGATCCTCCCGGTACGCGCGTGAGCGCATCGATCATGCCGCTGGAACAGGGAGATGAACAGTGACAGCACATGCCGGCCACGGGGCCAGGTTCGTTATTGCCGGGGTGGACCGTCAGGTGTATTATTAGGGGCGAAGTGGACGACTTTCAACCATCGCTGTGGAGAATCGAATGAATGTGAAACGAGTGACTGGGTCGGTGCTCCTGCTGGTCGGATTGATCTTGGTGGCGCGAGCGGCCCCGGCCCAAGAGGGGACGAAACCGGCGGAAGCACAGAAGCCGCGCCTGGAAGTCCGACAGACAAACTTCGACTTCGGGTATGTCCCCCAGGGCGCCAGTATCTCGCATGTGTTTTGGCTGGTCAACGCCGGTGGGGATACGCTGCGCATCACCGACGTGCGTCCTGGGTGAGGATGCACAAAGGCTCCGCTGAAGAAAAAGGAGCTTGCTGTCGGTGACAGCACAGACGTGGAAATCATCTTCGCAACGGGGCACTATTCGTCCAAGGTGATGAAGAGTGCTTCAATCATCTGCAATTCAACGGGATTTGTGCCCGGACTGAGCATCTCGGCGTTTCCGATCAAATCGCCGGACTCGATGACGGTGTTCACGTGCACGCCGTATGCGTTGGACCTGGATACCGACCGTCCCGACGGCCAGAAGCATGCCTGGGAGTACGAGGTCAAGGTCAAGAACGTCTCCAGCGCCGACCTGGCGTTGTCGGTCGTGTCGCAGCCGGATCGGTTCATCCGGGTGGAAGCGCCGAAGAGCGACATCGGACCGGGCAAGGAAAAGACCATCAAGATCAAGATTGAACCGGATGTCGCCGACACGTTGTTCACAAAATCCTTCACGCTGGAGGCCAGCGACTCGGCCAAGACCCGGTTCACCTTCCCCATCAAGAAGGCGATGCGTTGGGGACCGGCGCCGACATCGTCACGCTGACGTCCGTGCCTCCTTCAGAAAAGCAACGAGAAGGGCTCCGCCGAGGGCGGGGCCCTTCTTGCGTGCACGCCCGATGACTTGGAGGAGGACATCTGCGACCAACGAACGATGGAACAGCAAGGAGCCCTATGAGACAGAGACTCTCGCGTGCATTACTCGCATCCCTCTTGCTATTGACCCCAGTGGGGCGGGCGGAGAAAGCGGATACGACCCAGACGGCTGCGGCGAGCCGGGCACTGCTGGATGTTCCTGTGACCAACTTCGATTTCGGCTACGCCCCACAGGGGAGCAGTATATCGCACGTTTTTTGGCTGAAGAACGTGGGCGGCGACACGCTGCACATCACCGACGTTCGGCCGGGATGCGGTTGCACGAAGGCGCCTTTGAAGAAGACCGTGTTGCCGGCCGGCGACAGCACCGACGTGGAGGTCATCTTCTCGACCGGTGGCTACTCGTCGAACGTCGTCAAGGGCGCGAGGATCATCAGCAACACGACGGGGGCATCGCCGCCATTGACGTTTACGGCATACCCCAGCAACAAGCTCGACTCCCTGTTCCCGTACAAGATCGTGCCTCAGCGACTGGACCTGGATGCCGATCGTCCGTCACCGGGGAAGGAGGGCTGGGAGTACAGCGTACGGGTCACGAATACCACGGATCACACCTGCGCGCTGGCTATCGTCTCGGCACCGGATCGGTTGATCCACGTCGAACTCCCGCAGGTAGTGCTGAAGCCGGGGGCGGAGGAGGCGATCCGCGTCCGACTGGAGCCGGGCGCTGCCGACACGACCTTCGCAAAGTCGTTCACGCTGGAATTCGCATCCCCGGATCGGATGCGGTACACGCTGCCTGTTGTGAAGAGCACTCGCTGGGGACCGGCGGCGGTACCCGGTCAGTGACGGTGGTAGCGCGCTGGGTCTCATTGAATCCGGTAGACATGGGATTCAGAAGGCTCCCTCACCCGATCCGCCAGAGGCGGATCGACCTCTCCCGGAGGGAGAGGTTATGAGTTGAGATCTCTGCGTCGTCAGGAACGACAATCGAATGGGATGATCGACAGATTCGGGCGGGCGATCCATTGCGGCGGACGGCCCTGCCGAGAAGAACAACATGCCAGAACCGTTGAGTGAACTACGTGCGGAACAACACGGATTCCCGCTCAAAGACACGGGCTGCGACGAAGAGACAGAAACCGGCGTACACGACGGTCGTGAACAGCACCGCGGCAAACAGCGCCGGTCGGATCGTCCCCATGAGAACATCCTTCAGGGTCAGACACAGATTGACGACCGGCACCCAAGCCAGAGACCAATTGAGCTCGACTCCGGGAATGAAACTGACCATGGCCGGCATGATGACAACCATGAGCAGTGGCGTGACGTAGCTCTGGCCCTCCTTGTAGCTGCGGGCGGAGATCGAGACGGCGATTAGCAGCGCGGAGAACAGGACGGCCATGGGAAGCATCAGCAGAATCATCCACCCCACGGTCGCCGGCGCGAACACCGTCGGCACTTCGCCGGCTTCCCGCGAGGAGAACTGCATGCCACCGATCCCCATGCTAATGGTCATGGAGGCGGTGGCCAACAGCATCGTGATGAACCCGGCCGTCAGCACCGTGAGGAACTTCCCAATGGCGAGCTGCCATCGTGCCACCGGGGCGGCGAGGAGAGTTTCGAGCGTGTTGCGCTCCTTCTCACCGGCTGTGATGTCCAGCGCCGGGTACATGCCCCCGGTCAAGGTCAGGATCATCAGCATATAGGGAAGAAACATCGCGGCAATGTACCCGGTCTTCTTGGCTTTGGGCGCCACGTCGAATGCGGCGACCGTGAAGGGGGTGAGGATGCGGCGATCCATTCCTGACGCCGTCAGGCGCTGGCCGACGATCGAGTCCCGCACGCCATTGGCCCACTTGCGAACCAGATCCCCTGCCGTTTCACTCTTGAGGTCGGTTTCATCGGTGTAAACGCCGAATACGGCCGAATCCCCCGTCCGCAGCCGCGCCGCGAAGTCTGGGGGCAATTCGACGACGGCTCGCACCCATTTGGCGCTGATGGCGGCGAAGTAGAGGCGCGCCTTCAGCGAGTCCGTGATCGCTCCCGGATCGGCGGAGGAGAACAGCCGCCCGATCGACTCGCGCTGCCCAACGGAGTCGGGACTGGCCTGGCGCAGAAGACCGGTCCGCACCGAATCGACAGGCACCAGCTCGAGCTGGGGCGCGGCGGCCAGCGAGGCAAGAAGATCAGGGTCACTCCGTTCCGGCAAGACCAGGATGCGCTGCTGGGCGGCACGCGTCTTCTGGATCTGAGATGCGATGAGGGATCCCAGACCGATGGAGATGAGAGGATAGAAGAGAATCGGAACCAAGACCATGGAGATGATCGTGCGACGATCACGGGTCACGTCCTTCAGCTCTTTGCCGTACACCACGGCTGCGCCCCGCAGACTCATCGTCCCACCTCCTTCTCCAGAGCGGCCACGAAGACATCGTCGAGATCGGATTTTCCGGTGCGGGTGCGAAACTCCGACAGCGTGCCCGAGATTCGCATGCGCCCCTCGTGGATGATGCCGATGCGATCACAGAGCTTCGCCGCCTCGTGCATGATGTGGGTGGAGAAGATCACGCACTTGCCAGCGCGCCGTGCCTCGGCGATGAACTCAACGATGGCCCGTGAAGTGACCACGTCCAGTCCGATCGTCGGCTCATCCAGGATCAGCACGGGGGGATCGTGGATCAAGGTGCGGGCGATGGAGGCGCGCTGCTTCTGTCCCGATGACAGCTTGTCGACACGGCGGTCGGCAAACTCCTCCATGCCGAGACGGGCAATCAACTCGTCGCTCCGCCGCCGGATGGTGTCCCTGTCCATGCCGGCCAGTCGGCCGAAATACACGAGGATCTCCCGGGGAGTGAGTCTCCAATATAGCCCCGTCGATCCGGTCAAGAATCCGATCTGGGCGCGAACCGCTTCGGGTTGCGCGACCGCATCGACGCCGCCGACGCGTATGCTCCCGCCATCGGGGCGCAACATCGTGGCCAGCAGACGCAGGGTCGTGGTCTTACCGGCGCCATTGAGCCCCAGGAGACCGAAGATCTCGCCGCGATCACTGCGGAAGTCCACCCCATCTACGGCGCGTATTTCGCCGCGCTTCTTGTCGTGAAAGACCTTGCGTAGATCCTGCACCTCAATCATGAAGTCTTCCTTATGGCGATGGGCCGCGAGAACCGGACGATGCGCAGTACGTCGACCGGCAGACGCCGGGGCATGCGCGCGCGCACGCGTATCATTGGCAGAGCACGGGTGAACCTCATCGGAGGCGGGTCGATGCGAGCCGAAACTCAGCGCGGGCTGTCAAAGGCGCCCTCCTCCAGGATACGTTCCCAGGCAGGATCGCGTCGCTCGCCGCGCGCGTTGGAATGAACAAGGTTGTAGTCACCGTATCCGCCCTCATCCACAAACAGGAAGAAGACGGCCCCCTGAGCCGGCAGTTGTTCGTAGTTCCATCGCTCGGCCGCAGGACGATCCGATGTGAAGGGCCAGCGCTCAATATGATCGGGCGGTCCGTAGACCACATACACCCGACCGCGGTCCGTGCGCCATCCGTCGTTGCGCTCGCGGAACCCCACGGAGAAGCGCTCGTTGGCATGGTTCATCCGGCGGAGATGCTCATCGCGAAACTCATTGACCGGTGTGCCGGGCGAAGGATCGCGATCCTGCCAGAATCGGACCATGAAATTGCGCTTCCCGACCGAGCCGAGCGACTCGAAAGCCGTCAGTTCCGAGGGCGTGCCGATGTAGGTGATGATGTCCCGCAGACGCTGGATGTCGTCCTGTGTCAGAGTGTCGGCCGGAGGCGAGACAACCTGAAACGGCTTCTCAACGGTTGCCGCCTGTGCCGTAACCGGATCGGTGATCGTGGCGCGCAAGCGATACAAACCGGTGGGAAGGTCGCGGACGCCGACGGACTTGGCCAGCACCGCGGAGGTGCCGGGTTTGGCGATCGATTGAACGCCCAGTGTCCGCACCGACGATCCGTCGGTCGGGACGAGCGTGAATTCCACGTTGTAGAGGTCGTTGCGCGTCGGATCATAGGAGAGATTGTAGGCCTCGAAATAGAAGAACAGCCGCGGACGTGTCGCCCCCACCAGTGCCCGGCAGTCCGGATAGACCTTATACTGGTTCTTCACCAGAACGTCATAGGGACGCATGACCGTGTCGGGGGCGACCTCGCGGACATCGTAGCCGAGCTCCACGTCGGAAAGCAGGAGTCCGTCGGCGTTGAAATCGACGACCCGGAATGGGAACTCGGTCTCGGAGGCCTTCTTGGTGGCCAGATCGGTCAAGACAACGCGCGCCCGGTACGCTCCCGGACGGAGTTCGAGCGCCCGCGCGAAGAACAGCGTGTATCCTTCATCGGCCACCTCGGCGGAATCACCGACGACGGCAATGAAGGCCCCACCGACGGAGTCGACCGGCACACCGGCGGAATCCGACACATGGACCCACGTGTGCACATCGGCCCGGAGGCGGTCGTCGACTCGCCGGAATGTCAGATCGACACGTTTGATCTCAAAATAGAACTCGGCGTACCCATTGGAAGAACCGGTAGCCATACGAAAGACGGCACAGTCGGTCCAGAAGCGCAGGGCACCGCTGCCCTCATACGCGTGGCCGTCTCCGGGAAGGGTGGCCCCCAGCAGTGCCACGACTCCCAATGCCAACCAGCGCGGGCAGATCCGCCACCCTGTGGGATTCCGCAATTGGCGTCGATCCATCATGGGACTCCTACCGCACGATGCCGTCGTACGGATACTGGAGTTCGTACTCGCCGTTTCCCTTGGCATCCACGAAGACAAAACGGCGCCGCTGTCCGTAGTAGTACCAAATCTGATATGGTTTGCTGCCGCGCTCGAACGGATGCCGCTCGATCTCGTCGGGCTCGCCGTAGCGCACGTACACCATCCCGAAATCGGTTTTCCATCCGCGCCGTAGAGGGGTCGAAAAACGCAGGTCGGCGAATCGGATCCGCCGGTAATACTCCTCCTCCCACTCGTTTTCCTCCGTTTCCGGAGTCGGGTCCTTGGATTTCCAGAAAGCGGTAAACGCTGCTTCCCGCTGGTCCGGAGGCGTATTCCTCAGCTTTTTCAGTTCGTCGGCCCCGGCAATATGAACCAGCATGTCGACCGCCTCCTCCCAGTTGTCCGACACGAGAGACGACATCGACCAGTCGATCCAGAAGCTCGTCTCCAGCGGCTCGTTGAGCTCGCGACCAAGAGAATCGACGACCGTGAGGTGGAGTCGAGCTTCCCCGGTGGCGAATCCCGGGAGCGGACTCCGATAGATGACCGGGATGACTCCCTGACCGACGGCCAGAGGCACGGTGTCGAGGAGATGATGATGGCCGAGGCGCTGGTTCACCTCAACCCGTAGGGCACGTGCGGCCGGGAAGGCATCGGCGTAGACTTCGGCGTAGAAGGCGACGCGATCTGTGTTGCCCGAGAACGCCCGTGTCACGTTGGGTACCAAGCCGCTCCCGGTGCGGTGGAAGCGCGGTTCCGGGGGCGCCACCGCATCGGGGTCAAAGAACTCGGGCCCGCCCAGCACCCACCGGCCCCCCGACATCGGGCGCAGGTCAACCGGTCGGGAGAGCGTGTGTGTGCTCCCGGCAATGCGATCTGTCAGAGTGGCAGTTAGGTCCAGGTCCGCGGGCGGGACCGTTGCCTGGAGCAAGTTGACCAGAAACCCGGACGGGTTGCGGGTTTCGGCGAAACTACTCAAGGAGTAATTCTCGCGGGCGCTCATGGTCGCGACCTGGCGATCGTCGGATGAGGACACGATGGCCGTGATCTCGTAGGCGGCGACATAGTTCTCCGCCTTGGCCATGCCCGTGTCCGCTCCGGTCGCCTCTCCCGGTCGTGGCGGCCGGCGAACATATGAGAGGTGAGGATTCGTGATGCGATAATAGACTTCCAGTAGAGCACTGTCGGATCCCGGTGCCCGAAAGGCCGCCCAGTCGAGGTCGAACACCGGCGCTCCCGGTGCGGGCAGGCCGGAAAATTCGGGCTGGGCCATGCCATCGGCCGCCAATGCCGCACGAAGCACAACCCCCCAAAGAGGAACATGGTGACACAACAGACGAGCAATTCGGGTCAGATCCATCGAGCGTTCAGCCCCTCGGGTCCGGCATGCGGTGAATATACCGCGCCACCGGACTTATACCACTGGAATCGCAAGCCTATTCCCGACCCGCGGAAGGAGCCCGTGACAGGGATGTCAGCAGGGCCATAGGAGGTTGCTGAAGAACGGCTACCTTTGTCATTCCGAGTCCCGCCGCTCTTTGGCTGGGCGAGGAATCTGCTGTCCTGCCATCGGAGAAACAGCAGATCCCTCGCTTCGCTCGGGATGACAAATGGGCGCAAAGGACCACTCCCATGTGTTTTTCAGCAACCTGATAGAGGCACTTCGGGCATCTGCAGGGGGCCCAGCCCGAGAACAAGGATACGGCTGTGCCCCCGGCGCCCTACTCGTATCGGAGACTGACGATGGGATCGACCCGGGCGGCCCGGTAGGCGGGGTAGATTCCGAAGACAAGCCCGACCATGACCGAGACGGTGAAGGCAATCATGACCCACGGGAAGGACACGGCGGCCGGAAGCGGACTGAGCTTGTCGATCAAGACGCCGATACCGAGCCCAACGACGATCCCCACCACGCCGCCGACTCCGGAGAGGGTCATCGCCTCGATCAGGAACTGCCAGACGATGTTCTTGCGACGGGCGCCGACTGCCTTGCGCACCCCAATCTCACGGGTCCGTTCCGTGACCGACACCAGCATGATGTTCATGACGCCGACGCCGCCGACCATCAGCCCGATGGACGAAATCACGGTCATCGCCAAGTAGATCATCCCGGTGATCTGACGGTATTGCTGGTAGATGTCCTCCTGCGTGAAGACCGCGAAGTCCTCCGGTTTGTCATAGGGGATGCCGCGGCGCCGACGCATCAGCTCGGTGATCTGATCGATCGCCGCCGGGATCATCGCCGCATCTTTGGTGTGGCACTCCAGCCACAGTTCCTTCTCCCAAGGGTGGAGCTTGGCAAAGGTATTGTAGGGGATCAGAATGTAGTTGTTCATCGACTCGCCCAGCAGTGCCTCGCGTTTGGCGGCGACGCCGATGACCTGGTATTGCCGGTTATTCACCAGGATGTCCTTGCCGATCGGATCGAGCCCTGGGAAGAGGGCCTCGGCGACATCGGATCCGACGACACACACCATCCGGCGGAAGTGATTGTCGATCTCGGTGATGAACCGGCCCTCGGCCATCTCGGTGTTGTTGATGATGGCATAGGCCGGCAGGGCACCGAGGAAATCGGGCCGCATGGCATCATGTCCCGCGTACCGGGCCGTATTCCCCGAGGGACGCATCCAATAGTGATTCTCGGGAGAGACGACATCAATGAGGGAGCAGTGCTCCAGGATCGCCTCGGCATCCTCGTAGGTGATGCCCTTGCGATTCCGCTCGGCCGAAGACCGTCGCCCGATTTGGATCCCCGGCTTCCACTTTGCGACGTAGATAGCATTCGATCCCAGAGATTCTATCTGCCGCGCCATGGAGTTGTTCAACCCAGTGATCAAAGACACCATGCCGATCACGGAGCTGACGCCGATCATGACCCCGAGCACGGTCAAGGATGAGCGAAGCTTGTGGGCACGGATGGCGGCCAGGGCCATTCCGATCGCTTCGCGGAATTCAAACCAGCCGATGGCTGCCATGGTGAGATCCCAAGCGGACTACTCGTAGCGGAGCGCCTCGATCGGGTCGAGACGCGCGGCCTTCATGGCCGGATAGACGCCGAACAGGGTGCCCACGCCGCCCGAGACGCCGATCCCGGCGATGATCGACCACAACTCGATCCCCATGGGAAGCCCGGAGAGCTTGGCCAAACCCCAGCCGGCCGCGACGCCACCGGCGACGCCGATGGCGCCGCCGACGATGGCCAAGGTCAGCGACTCGGAGAGAAACTGCCACATGATGTTGGCCTTGCGCGCCCCGATCGCCTTGCGAATGCCAATCTCACGCGTCCTCTCGGTCACCGAAACCAGCATGATGTTCATGATGACAATACCGCCGACGACGAGCGCAATCGAAGAAATCCCGATCATCACGATGAAGGCCCCGCGCGAGAAGTTCTCCCATATGCTCATGATGTCTCCGGCGGTGTACATGCCGAAGTCATCCTCCTTATCATAGGCCAGTTTATGGCGGGCCCGCATGACCACGCGGGCCTCGTCCTGCGCCGCCGGCAGGCGTTCGTAGTCATACGCCTTCACAAAGATGTCCAGCGAGCGGCGCGTGCCGAACTGCTTCTCGAAGACGGACAGAGGAATGATCACATAGTTGTCGCGGCTCTGTCCGAACGACGATCCCCGCCGGTTCCCGTTGCCGATGACGGTGTACTCCTGTCCGGAGACCTTGATGGTGCCGCCCAGGTGCGAGATCCCCGGAAAGAGGTTGTCGATCAGGTCATACCCGATGAACGCCACGGGCCGCCGGTGCTCATTGTCCGATTCGGTCGGGTAGTGCCCGTTCTCGATGTCGAAATCGACGATGGCAGGGAAATTGGCGGTCGACCCCATGATGTAGACGTCATCGAGGAACCGATTGCCGTACTTGACCTGGCGCACGGTGATCAGCCGCCCGCCGACTGCCTGGCAATTGGTGCAGGAATTCGCGATCGCCTCCATGTCTGCGACCGTCAGCTTCTTGCGTTTGAAGGTCGCCAGCCACTGCTCCTCGGAGGTGATCAGTCCCTCCCTCTCGATGATGAACGTGGAGCCACCCAGGGAAGAGATCTGGGCGGCGACGTATTGGTTCATCCCGGTGATCAACGATACGATGGCAATAATCGTCATCACGCCGATGATCACGCCGACGAGCGTGAGAATCGACCGCAGCTTGTTGGCCCAGAGGGCGGCCAAGGCGATGCGGGCGCTTTCGAAGAACTGCCTCATGCTGGGTTACCCAGATCCTCAGAAGGCCATTCCGGGCACGGCGGGCCGTGCCCCTACGGTCGATCCCTGTCGCGTCTTTCTATAGGTTACGCCGCCTTATGACGGCCGGACTCTTCGCGCTCGACCTGGCCGTCGCGGATGTGGATCACGCGGTTGGCGTACTGGGCGACGTCGTGCTCGTGCGTGACAATGATGATCGTGTTTCCGGCACCATGCAGACGATCGAACAGGGCCATAATCTCCAGTCCGGTCTTGGTGTCCAGGTTTCCGGTCGGCTCATCGGCGAGTATCAGCGAGGGACTGTTGACCAGGGCGCGGGCGATGGCCACACGTTGCCTCTGCCCGCCCGAAAGTTCATTCGGGCGGTGGGCCATGCGGTCGGCCAGGTCGACGGTCTCCAGCGCGTGTCGGGCCATATCGATGCGCTGCTCGGCCGACGTGCCGTTGTAGATGAGCGGCAATTCCACGTTGTGGAGCGCCGTGGCGCGCGGCAGGAGGTTGAACGTCTGGAAGACGAAGCCGATTTCCTTGTTGCGAATGTATGCCAGCTCGTCGTCATTCATCGACGCCACCTGCCGGCCATTGAGCTCATACGTCCCGCGCGTCGGCGTATCCAGACATCCGACCAGGTTCATCAACGTCGACTTGCCTGATCCGGAGGGACCCATGATCGCCACGTACTCCCCCTTGGCGATGGCCACTGAGACGCCGCGCAAGGCGTGCACCTCCTCGGCGCCGACGCGATAAGTCTTCCACAAATCCTGTGTGCGAATCAACATGCGGTGTTCCCCATGCAATACCCAGCCACCGGGCGCCGGTGACGCGCTCAGGAGGCGTCGCGCTCTGTACCCTTGGAGCCGGGGCCCTTTCCCTCTTTTTCTGCGACCACCTTGCTGCCGTCCTGCAACTCGCGCAGCGTGCGGAACGGCCCGACGATGATCTCATCGTCCTTCCGGAGTCCGGAGGTGACCTCGATATTCTGTTGGTCGGCGATGCCGGTCGCCACACGCACGAAGACCGCACGACCATCGCGCAGGACAAAGACGCCTTCGAGCGGCTTCTTCTTCGTCTCTTCCTTGTCGTCCTCTTGGGCGGCAGCGCTGTCGCCATTGCCGGCGGCGGCCGCCTCGGACACCGCCAGACTGCCCGTCGACTCGCTCTCCCCCTTCTTCTCCCCGGCCTTTTTCAGCATCTCCTCGTCGCGGAGCACGATGGCACCGATCGGCACCTTGAGCGCACTGTCGCGCTGACCGGTCGTAATCTCACAGGTCGCACTCATTCCCGGCTTGACATCGGGAACGCTGTCGGTCATCAGGACCGTGACCATGAAGTTGGTAACCTGATCCTGGGTCCCGAGGCCCGACATCTTGGCGGTGTTGCCGATCTCGGTCACGCGCCCCTGAAACGATGTATCCGGCTCGGCATCGAGCTTGATCTTCGCCGTTTGGCCCAAGGCGACATCGGAAATGTCCGTCTCGTCGACTTCGACTTCGACTTCGATCTCGGATAGGTCGGAGACGACCATGATGACCGAGGCCTGATAGTTGAGCGAACCCATCACAATCTCGCCAATCTCGGTCGGGAGATCCGTGATGTAACCGTCGATGGGAGAGCGGATCGTCGTGTAGGCGAGCCGCTCCTTCGCCTGATCGAGGGCGGCCTTGGCCTGCTGCAACCGCGCCTGGGCCGCGGACAACGACGCCTGTGCCGTCTCATGACGCGTCCGGGCCGCGTCGTACACCTCCTTGGACGTCAGGTCCTTTTCATACAGCGCTTTCTGGCGCTCATTGACCAGAGCCGCTTCGCGCGCGCTGGCATCCTCGAGATCGAGGTTGGCTTGGGCCGCCTGCAGGCCGGCCTCGGACTGTCGCACCTCGGCCTCGTATTGTTTGGGCTGAATTTGCGCCAGCAAGTCACCTTTGCGAACGGCCTGCCCTTCGACCACCGGTAGACTGACGACTTCGCCGGAGACGTTGGCGGAGATCTTGACCTGGGTGCGCGCCTTGACCTTGCCGGACGCGGTCACCAGAGCCGTCAGCTTCCCCTCCTTCACGTTGGCGGTCTTCACTTTGGTCGTCTTCTCGGAGGAACGCGTGAGATTCACGACCACGAGAATCACGACGACCAGAACAATGCCCCCGATAATGAACCATTTCTTCTTCTTTCGACCCGTCTTCATAATCTCACCGGTTCTCCTCTGGCCCGCGCCTGTGTGAGTCGTCGCAATGTACGCGCAATGACCTCCGCCTCGTCCGCGCCGTCACTCAACAGGTATACGATGCCGTTTGCGCCGGGATTCACAAAACCGTGCTGTGTGTGGATGCACTGCCTACTGCCCCCCGCCCATGGCATTCTCCAGTCCCGCGACGGCGACATAGTAGTCAAACAGCGCGTTGACCTTGTCGGTCTGTGCCTGAGTCAGGGAGACCTGGGCGTCAAGAAGATCGAGAATCGTGGCCGCACCGAGGTTGTACTTCTCCTGCGCCAGGTTGAAATCCTCCTGCGCCGAGGCCTCGGTCTCGTCCGCCAGCCGTCGCGCCTCACTCGCGAGTTGGACCCCCAGATGCTGCTCTTTGACTGCCAGGGCCGTTGCGCGCTCCGTTTGGTCGACCGATTCGCGCGTGTACTTGAGGTTCACGCGCGCGTTCGACAGGGCGGTTTTGTAGTGAAACGCGTTGAACAACGCAAATGACAGGGAGGCGCGAGCCGACCATGTTCCATCGCGACCGTCGAACTTCAGCAGATCATCCCGCCGCTCGGGCGTGAAGGAGCGCGTGAGTCCCCATGAGAAGGTCGGGAAGAACGTGGCGCGGGCAATACCGACGTCGTCCTTGGCCGCGCGCAACGAGGCGCGGGCTGCCAAAACATCCGGCGCGGCCTTCATCGCCCGGGCCAAGGCTTCTTCGTAGGGAGGGACGTCCGGCTCCGCATCGCCCACGTCGGCGATCTCCAGTGGTTCATCCACCGGACGGTTCAAGACCGTATTGAGTTGCGCCCGCGCCTTTTCCACCTCGTTCTGGCGCCGCAACAACTCCAACTGGACGCTACCAAGCTGCACCTTGGCCTTGAGGACCTCCGAGAGCGATGCCGATCCCAGCTCGTATTTGCTCTGGATCGTCTTGTGGAACTGTTCGGCGCGGCGCACGGCGGCGTCTTCCACGGCGACAAGTCGGTCAGCCTTCAGCAAGCCGAAGTAGCCGGACTTCACGCCGAAGATCAGCGCATTCTCTGTTCCACGCAGCCGTTCGCGTTGGGCGGCGCGGTTATGATAGGCCAGAGCGACGCGATAGGCGTTGGCGCCGCCATCGAACAACTCGTGGTTCAACGAGAAGTTGGTGGACCACGCGGACGACGAGCCGCCGGCCGACCCGACGAACTGTCCCGTCGTCGGGTCATAGATTGACGTACTGGGGAGTTTCTGATACTGGTACCCATATCCGTGCGACAGCGTCGGCAACAGGCCGCCCCAGGCCGACCAGATCCCCTGCCCCGCTTCGTGATAGCCGGCGCGCGCTAGGGGCAGGCCGTATGCCTGCGATCCGTCCCGCTCCAGGGCAATCTGTATACACTGCTCGAGGGTCAGCACCTCCGCCGAAACAGTTGAGACCCCCGCCACCAATACCACTGCTGCCACGGCCCCGATGAACATTGTCCGTCGCCGTCGTCCCATGCGTCACTCCTCCGTCAGTCCCGACACACCATCGAACAATCGTCCTACATCCCAAACGACAAGCCGAGCATCGCCAATCCGCTCTTGATCAGCACCCAGATCACCCACGCGGTGAACACCGAGGCAAAGGCCTTGCCGCTTTCGACTCCGGCCAGCACGGAAACGGCCAGCGACGACAGCCAGACCTGCCACAAGGCAAACACCTCAAACGACGACAGCAGCGTCTTGATGAAAGCCCCGGTTTCCGGCGAGGTCAGTGCCCCAAGACCGAGGGACACATCCATTGATCCCTTGGCCATCGCCAAGGGCACGGTGACGATCGATGCCGGGATCGCCACCATCATCGTCCACGCGTAGGCATTGAGTATCTTCAAATAGGACGTGTTTCCTCCCAGCAGGATGTTGCCGATGAACAGGAGGATTCCGGCCACGATTACCACGACGATGAGCTGAGTCACCGGTACAAACAACAAGTAGAGTGGATTGTCGAATTGCGAACGCACCCGGTCGAGGATTTCCTGCCGCTGCTCAGCGGACATCTGAGGGTTGCGGTTGAGTTGTTCCTCCACGCGGGCGATCTGGTCTTTCTGGACGATCGGCTTGATGGGCATGTAGGCGGCAATGGACACGGCGGCAACAACCAACCAGAGGATGATCCACGCGTGATTCCGCCCCACGGCCGCGAAGGTTTGGCGGGGGTTCACATACAGGTTCCAGAGTTTCCCGACAAAGCCGAGTTCAGCAGACGGCTCATCCTGCGGCGCCGATGGCGCGGGCGTTGGCGCGGTCATTTCAGTCATGCGATCCACCTCCGATGTGGCATGTGCGTCGCCGCACCGAATGGAGCGACGGCGCACGATTTCAACAGACGAACCCAGTCGGCGAAAGTTCCATGTTTCCGAAACCGCAGTCGACCGGATGGCATCTTCGTCCCAGCTTGTGACAGGACCACTCAAACCAAGCAATTAACACCTCCCTTGCACCGTCGGCAAGTGGATTCCCCGCAGCAGACGGCCAGCCCATGCCATGCGGGGTTCTCAGCCACCCATGCAAATCGAGCCAGGAGTTTGCGGGTCGATGCGGGGTGCGGCGCTCGTTGCTGCGTGCATCCAACGCGATGGTGCTTTCATCTTGTTGGTAGGTCCTAAAAGTCGGCACCCAAGGAGAAGTAGGAGACGGGATGCGCGGCCACGTCCCGAAGGTCGGTACGCCACGCCTGATCGAAGCGGAGGACCACGATCCCCAGATTGGCACGCATGCCGTATCCGAACGAGCTGTGGATGTCCTGGAGATGGAAACCGCCCTGTGACGACGCCCCCTGGAATTCCCGATCGTGTGACCAGGCCGAGCCGGCATCGGCGAACAGCACCCCACCGATCCGGGAGAAGACCAGGGGAAGTGGGAAGCGCAGTGCCAGTTGATCCACGAAGGGGAAACGAAACTCGGCATTGAACACCGCATACTTGGTGCCGGAGATCGCATAATAGTCATACCCTCGGAACGGAGTGATCACTTCCGAAAAGTAGAGTCCCTCGACGTCGTAGACGCCGGACTCCGCGATGCGGGAGCCGATCCAGTTGCTCACTCCGCCAAGATAGAAGCGTTTGGGCGTGTCGCCCCCGGAGATCCCCGCCCCGAGCCGCCACGCGAATCCATAACGGCCGGTCAGGCGCGTGTACTGCCTCAGGTCCGCGGTCAGCGCCTGATAGGCAATGCCCTCCGACAACCCGCCGGGAGCATACTCCACGGTGAGGCGATAGCGACGTCCGCTGACGGGTCCGGTGAGGCCCCACCCGGCATTGTCATGCACCAAAGACAGGGCTCCCAATCCGACGCGGTCGGAGCGGTCGTCATACCGCCCCAGTTCGTCGGGGTCGTAGTAGCGGCGATCGATAAAGGCCAAGAGGCCGTCCAATTCCAGACGCGTGAACCGCGAGAAGGGACGCGACGCCAGCGCCTGAATCCCATACGTACGGTCGGAGAACAACCTGTCGGTGAAATCCACATAGTAGTACTTGGAATGGAACAGGCCAAGGCCGATGTCGACGCGGCGCGGCTGGTAGATATAGAAGACCTGAATGTTGGCCTGATCGATCGTGTTGATCAGATCGCTGGCGATCAGGAACTGGTGATCTCCCATGTAATCTGAGATCACGAAGAACGACTGCCCTCTCAGGCCATAGAACGTGTCATACCCGAGCCCGCCCGTGACCAAGTCCGGAGTGAATTTGGCGTGGTACTTGTGCACCGCAAAACCGGTCGAGTCGTCCTCAACGGCCCTGGCCTGGCGCGGCCCACCAGGATGCGAGGTGTCGGCAACCGCCACCGCCATGGTGTCGCGCACGGCGACTGTGCCCGAGTCCGGAGTGGTTCCCGCAGCACGGCCGGCCGTCGCCGCGGTATCGGCCGCGCTTGAGTCCGTGACGAGGGGCTTCTTCTGGTATGGCGTTTCGGCGGGCTTGACATACGAGGTGAATTCCAGATCCTCATCCAAGACCTTGGGCACACGCTCTTCCAATTCGATCCCGTGACGCGTGACATACGACGTTGAATCGAGCCCGCGCACACGGCGCATGTACGAGGTCAGCGTTAAGGCACCCGTGGAGTCGCCCTTGGGACGGATGTCCTTGATCAGGAAGACATCGAAACCGCCACGAAAGAAAGCCGTGAAAGCGATGTTCCTGCCGTCGGGGGACCAGGTCGGCGAGAAACATCCGGATAGCGCGTCGGTGATCGGGTACGACCGTGTCTCACCGGAGTCGATCAGGTACAGGTTGTAGATGCCGTTCTTGTTGGAGACATAACAGATGCGCTGACCGTCCGGGGCATACACCGGCGTCTTGTTCTCCGCGCTGTCGGCAGTCAGCGGCCGCACCGTGCCGGATGTCAGATCGGCCTCGAAGATGTTGTAGTCTCCGTAGGAGAAACGCTGTGGATCCTGCGTCCCCGACAGCCACAGGGGCGATGGGCCGTCGGCCGGACGATCGCAGGCAAAGAGCAGCTTCGTGCCGCTGGGATCAAACTCCGGATCCTGCTCATCATAACGGTCATCCGTCAGGCGCGTGACATCCGATGTGTGCAGATCGACACGGTACAGATCGTTGGTCCCTTGGCGGCAGCCGACCAGAACAATCGAATTCCCGTCTGGGGCGAACACCGGTGAGCGCAGGGCCGAGAATCCCAGCCGCAGGATACGTTGACGGCCGTGACCATCGACAGGGAGCAAGAAGAGAGCATCCTCGCCCCTGGACTTGGCCACCAACGCCAACATGGAGCCATCGGGGGAGAAGCTCATGCCGGAGAGGAAGGAATGCAGTGATTCGAAACGGTCGGAGGCGCCGCCTTTCAGCACCCGCTTCAGGCGTTGACCATCGACCGCTGAAATCACCTTCACCTCGGTGTAGTCGGCGCGCTCGGAGAAGATGGCGAGCCGATCCCCGCGGGGCGAGAAGACCGGCTTGTCATTGTAGTAGGAACCGTCCTTTTCGTGATCGGTCAGTTGCTTGGCGAAATCCTTGGGTTCTTCACGCTCGGAGATCTCCGGCCAGTACTCCTTTCGCAACCGTTTCTGCCACGCCTCGTCGAACTCCTTCACCCCCATGCCGATGGCCTTCTTCAGCGAGTTGTCCAGGCTGAGCTCGAAGCGGCCTTTGCTCAGCACCTCGGAGATCTTCTCTTCGCCGTACCGTTCCGCCATGTAGAGGATCGCCGACTGACCTTCCTTGTATGCCAGGTACCCACCCACCCATTCGAGTGGCTGGAGGTACCCATGGACGGTGGCGTCGCGGATCACCATGTCGGCGAACGTGTCCCAGCCATAACGCGAGGAGTACTCCGCGAATCCCTCGGCGAACCAGAGCGGCAGACTGAAGAACGAGCGACTGGACAACAGCGAACCGACGCCGTCGCCATAGAGCTTGTCGAACGTGACCGCATGAGTCAATTCATGGTGCAGGACGTGCCGGAAATCCTCATAGGAGCCGGTGAAGGGCATCACCATCCGGTTCTTGAAGGACTCGGTGAATCCACCGACCCCTTCTTCCAGCAGGCCGCCGGTGACGTTGGTCTGCTGGAATTCATTGTGTGATTGGTAGATGATGACCGGGACGCGTTTGCGCACGCGGTGGTCGAGTTCTCCCGACACCTGGACATACGCAGATTCCAGCACCGCCGCCGAAAAGCGGGCCAAGTCGTATCCGCCCTCGTAGAAGTAGATGTCAAAGTGCTCCGAGGTGATGTAGTTCCAATCGAACGTCCGATACTGGACTTTGTTCTGACCAAAGTTCTCCATCTGTGCCGTTGCCGGGCAGATGGTCGACAAGACCACGACGGCCACCAAGCCGAGAGGCCTCAGAGCGCGGCGGAAGAAAGCCCTTGGCATATCGTCACCCACCTGCAGCCAAAGAAGTTGCTGTTGGCCCCGGGCCCGGTCGATGCCGGTGGCCCCCTCGTTCCCCCCGTGAGTTGTCGGACGAAACGGATTCGTCCACATCAGGTTGCTCACAGTTGGTGTTAACCCACGGGCAGGGGCGAAGTTCCAGAGTCGGAGGGCTACTCATCCCTGACCCGGCGGATATCGGCCCCCAGGGCACTCAGTTTCGACTCGAGATGATCGTAGCCGCGGTCTACGTGGTAGATGCGCCGGATCTCGGAGACACCCTCAGCCCCCAAAGCCGCAATGACCAGCCCCGCGCCGGCGCGGATATCGCCGGCCATCACGGCGGCCCCACGTAGTCGGGGAACGCCCGCCAAACGCGCTTCATCCCCGGAAACCTGTATATCCGCCCCCATCCGCATCATCTCCATGGCGTGAGAGAAGCGGTTGGGAAAGACCGTCTCGGTGACCTGAGAGGCCCCGTCGGCGACGGTCAGAAGGGCCAGGATCACCGGCTGCAGGTCCGTGGGAAAACCGGGGTATGGAAAGGTGACCACGCGCGTCGGCCAGAGCCGCTGTGCCCCTTTGACTTTCAGGCGTCCCGGCCCGGCATGAACCTCGACCCCCATCTCGCGGAGCTTCCCGGTCACGGCCTCCAAGTGTCCAGGCTCGACGTCGGTGATCTCTACTGTCCCGCGGGTGATGGCTGCCGCCATCATCAGCGTCCCGGCTTCCAGGCGGTCGGGAATGGGGCGATGCGTCGCGCCTTGCAGCCGGTTCACACCGCGAACTCGGATCGCCGCGGTCCCGGCGCCGGTGATATCGGCTCCCATCTTGTTGAGAAAATCGGCCACATCGGCGATCTCCGGGTCGCAGGCCGCATTCACCAGGAGAGTCTCGCCCGGCAGCATTGCCGCTCCGATTATCAGATTCTCCGTCCCGGTGTGTGTCGGTCGGTCAAACACGATCGTGGCCGCCGCCATCGCACGGCCATCGCCGTGCACATACCCATGGTCATCGGTGAACTTCACGCCGAGCGCCTCGAACCCTTTCAGGTGCAGATCGACGGGTCGGGGTCCGAACGCACATCCGCCGGGGAGGGAGACGCGGGCCTGGCGCATTCTCCCCATAAGGGTGCCGAGAAACAGGAACGAGGCCCGCATGCGCCGCATGAGATCATAGGGGACTTCATGCCCGTGCACCGCGGAGGCATCGATCATCAACGTATGGGAGGCAGCGTCGTACTCCGCCTCCGCTCCGAGGTGACGGCACACGGCCACGGACGTGTGAATGTCGACGAGATCGGGGATGTCCGTCAGCACGGTGCGGCCGGATTCGGCCAGCAAGGCGGCACAGATGATCGGTAACGTCGCGTTCTTCGACGGCGCCACCGGAACTGTGCCTGACAATGGTATACCGCCCCGAATCACGAACTTGTCCAATGGAAACTCCTCCCCGGATCAGGGCCGGGCCGATCCGTTCCCCGCTCCGCGAGAGGGAATATCCGATCCCACGGTGGCCTGTCAAGATGAAGATCACCGCCGGCCGACGCGCCGTGCCGACGGCTCACAGAATCTGCCCATGTCGCGGGGTTCTCTCACATGACGGATCGGCCGGTGGGATAATCCGCTTGGGGCAAGGAGGCGATGATGCTACTTTGCGCCGACGCCGCCACGATCATGGATGCCGCCGGCCCCATACTGTTCTTCTCCGATGCGCACTTCGGAGCCCACGGCGAAGCACAGGAACGACTGAAGGTCGAGCGGTTTGTCAGCTTCCTGTCGCAGGCCCGGACCATCGGGGCCGAGGTCTTCTTTCTCGGCGACCTGTTCGACTTCTGGTTCGAGTACCGGCATTGGATTCCCAAGACAGCCATCGGAGTGACCGCCGCCATCCACGCCTTCACCGCCGCTGGCGGCGCCTTCCACATCATCCTCGGCAATCATGACATCTGGGCCGGCGACTACTTCACCACACATCTGGGAGCGGAAGTACACCGCGATCCGGTCGTTCTGGTTCGTCAAGGACTGCGGCTGCACATCTCCCATGGCGACGGAGAGGCGCCTTCTGACCGCGGCTACCGTTTTCTGCGGCGCATCCTGCGCTGGCCGGTCAACATCCGGCTCTTCCGTCTCTGGCCGGCGGATTGGGCCTATCGCACGGCGCACTATTTCTCCGGTCGCTCCCGCGATCTGACGGCCAGGCGATCGGCGGATTTCCTGGTAGAATACGATCGGGTGGCCGCCCAGATATTGAGCACGGGGTTCGATGCGGTCATCATGGGCCACCTCCATCACGGATGGGTACGCGCACTCGAGAACGGATGGTGGGTGAACTCCGGGGAATTCTACGAGGCGTTTACGTACGTAACGCTCAAAGAGGGCCGATTCCGGATTGAGCACTGGTGCCCCTGAGGCATGCCGGAATCCTATCACGTTGCTGGAAGACACATGGGAGTGGTCCTCTGCGCCCATTTGTCATCCCGAGTCCGCCTATGGCGGACGAGGGACCTGCTGTTTCTCCGACGGGAGGAAAGCAGATTCCTCGCCCCGCGGAAGAGCGGCGGAACTCGGAATGACAGAGGTTGCCCTTTTTCAGCAACCTGCTATACCCTGCCAACCTCGTAGTTCGGGAGGGCGAGGCTCCCGCCGAGCCGTTGTCTCCGGTCTGCGAAGGCGGCTTCGCAGGAGCGTCGCCCTCCCGAAAGAGTACGCAGAGTCGATTCGTCGATCGCCTCCAGGGGGATCTGGCATCACTCTGTCAGCAGGGACACCGATTGGTCCGTTCGAGGAATGAGCCCGGAATGGCTCAGCGCGGATCGAACGCTCGCAAAGACGAGGCGTCCGGCGGAGGGCGTCGGTGGCTCCGACGGCAGGTTCGTGCAACAAACCGCGCGCTGAGAATCCGCTTGATCCCCCGCCGCCAGGCGGACGATGCCATTCCATCCCAACCGTCGAGCCAACCCCACATCAAGTACAGACGCCCCGGCATTGATGAGGGTCTGCAACCAGCCCCTTCGCTGGGCCAAACGGTAGACGCCGATGGTCGCGGGGCAGACAAGAAGAGCACCGGCCATCGCGCCGGGGATGACGTGGCCCTCGATCAGCGATGCCGCCAGCTCGATCTCGTAGGGGTAGGCTTCGGGTCCAATTACGACCCCACGGATATCTGGGTCCGATTGCGGCAGGACATGCAGACACCCGGTCTCATCCACCGAGCCGAACCGCGGCTGCACACCGCGTCCCTCGAGGAAATGCTCGCCATGGTACACTGCCGAGCGATCGGCATGAGTCTGAGGGTAACGTCCCAGAAGCAGCCGTCCATAGTGCCGACGGATGGCGTCGTCAAATGGACAGATGGCCGCCAGGGCGCCATTGGCCACCGTCAGACGGCAGAGTCTCACCTTGCGATCGACCGTCAGACGTTCGATGGGCATCCCCGAGAATTCGACCGTGACCCCCGGCTCGTCGAGGCGCCAACCGTGATAGAGAATTGCCAACACGATGTCCTCGACATCGCAGGCAGCGTGGAGCCGTCGCGTGATCTCTATCTTGATGGGTCGTCCCGGTCCAGAAGCCCCCTCAGGGTCAGAGGCGAGGATGCCCAAGCCGCCGAGTCCGCTCACGATCCGCTGGGGTCCAACGACCAGTGATCCGGGAAGAATCGTGCGCGCTTCCACCAGTTGCCACACGATCGACCCACGGTCCGGAAGACACCAGACCGGGTCATGCCCCGGACCGTCCGGCAGTTCCGTACCGGCGACGGGAGGCGTGGTCGGCCAGCGCACGGATGGTCCGGGAGAGACGACCACCGGGGAATCGGATCTGCCGGCTTGGGCCGCGATGTGACAGTCCGCCGCATGGGACGCGCCTGGCCAGCGGTCGCGGCAGTGGTCGCGGATCTTGTCGACGGCGGTACGCGGCTGGGCCGGTTCAACCACCAAATGAGCCGAGGGTGCGCCTGTCTCGGATCTATTTAGAAGCAGCTCGAGTTGTTCGAGCTTCAAGAATGCGGGGCGTTCCAGGATACCGTATTTGCGACGCCAACTATAGAAAGCGGCTTTGGATATGTTCAATTCACGTCCGCACCGGAAATCGTCGCCGTGGCGCTCCCAGACATCGGCGATCTGTTGCTTCGTGAACTTGGGCGCCGAGTGCGGCGCGACTCCCTTCTTGCGGCGCCAATAGGCGATCAGATACTCGGGGATTCCACCCAACGCTTCCGCGATCTTCGCATCGGACTTGTAGATCTCCTGCAGATTGATCAGATCGGCTTTGCGCGGGATCTTCATTGTGTGAGCACCTGACGGGCGATCGCTCGGAGCATCTGTTGGCAGCCCAAGAAGTGGTCGGCCAGCACATGATACTCGCCTTCGATTCACCAAGTCAAACGACTCGCCGACATCCAGAATCGATTCCGTAAACCGCTCAGCGACAGGACGTTGCCGACAGTGGACGAACGGCGCCGGAAGCCGCCGCAACTGACGGCCCCAAAGGGAGTTGGAATCCGGCGGAGATTAGCGGCGAGGACGTTTCGCTGATGTTGCGCGTCGGAATGCTGCCCGTAGGCGGCGGGTGATGGCCCTGAGGTCGATTGAGATGACGCGCGTGTCGAAGGAGACCGGCATGAAGTTGCTGTCGCCGAGCCAGCGCGGAACGATGTGCACGTGCAAATGACCGTCGATGCCGGCCCCGGCGACACGTCCCAGATTCAAACCGATGTTGAGCCCGGCCGGTCGCTCAACCTCATGCAGCATGCGGCAAGACAGCGCCAAGAGGTCCATAATCTCGCCGCGTTCGTTGCGGCGCAGGTCCTCAAGGCGCGCGAGGTGGCGATACGGCACAATCATCAAGTGCCCAGGGTTGTAGGGATAGCGGTTCAGAACAACATAAGCGCGTCGGCCGCGATGCAGGATCAATCCCCGGACATCTCTGCGCGTCTCCGGGGCACAGAAGATGCACTCGTCGTCCTTCTTGTGGCCGAGGACGAAGCTCTCCCGCCAGGGTGCGTACAGTTGCTCAAACATCGGTTCTCCGATCCCGCCACCAACTTGCGTTGACACGGCATTCACGGTCATTCCGAGGACGAAGTCAACAGCGCCACCGCTTCAATGTGCGGCGTATGGGGAAACATATCGACCGCCGCCAAGCCGGACAACCGATATCTGGTCCCCAGCAGCTCCAGGTCACGCGCCAGGGCCGCGGTGTTGCACGACACATACACGATGCGATCCGGTGCCGCTTCCTTCAAGGAACGGACGACCTTGGGATGCAGTCCGGCGCGGGGGGGATCGGCAACGACCGTCGATGGGAGTGATCCCGACGTGACGCGATCCCGGAGATACTCCAGGACGTCGGCGCAGACAAAACGGCAGTTGTTGACACCATTGCGAGCAGCGTTCTCGACAGCCGCGTCGACCGAGTCCGCGTACGACTCGACGCCGATGACGCGGGAGGCACGACGCGACAAGAAGAGCGATATCGCACCCGCTCCGGCATACAGATCGAGGACTTCATCGGTATCGGGGGCGATCCAGTCGACGACACGCGCAAAGAGCCGCTCGGCCTGCCGGGTGTTCGTTTGGAAGAACCCGGCCGGGGCAATCTCAAACTCGAATGGTCCCAAGCGCTCGCGCAACGTGCCCGGGCCGAAGAACACTTCGCGCTCTGCACCGATGGCGATATTCGCCCGGCCCGCATTGACCGTCCACAGCGCGGTCGTGACATAGGGACACGACGCCCGCAGATACTCCCCGACATCCGCCGCGCGCTCCCACGGCTCATCGGCGGTCACCAGATTGACCAGCACATCCCCCGTCTGATATCCAAAACGGACGACCAAAAAACGCAAGAACCCGGTGTGAACCACCGGATCATGCGGTTGCTCCGGGCCGCCGGCGAAAAACGACTGGACGGCACGCACGATCTCGGCCGCCCGGGGGTCGGTCAGCGAGCATTCGTGCAGGTCGAACGAGTCGCGGTAGTTGTCGCGTGGATGCAGGCCGAGCGTGACTCTGTCCTCGCGGCATCCGCCGAATGAAAACTCCATCTTGTTGCGGTAGTGAAACGGCGGCCGGCAGGGAATGGTCTCCACGGCGGGCAGATCAGCGCGCTTGCCGATGCGCCGGATTTGTTCCTGCATGTGACGCACTTTGTCTGCCAGTTGTCGCTCATAGGCCAAGTCAAGAAGACGACAGCCGCCGCATTGACCGAAATGGCGACAGGGAGCGTCGACCCGATGCGGCGACGGGTCGAGAACACTCTCGACATCCGCTTCCAGATGCCGTCGCCGACGCTTCGTAACCCGGGCGGCGACCCTCTCCCCCGGCAGTCCCCGGTCGGTGAGTACGATCATCCGGCCGTAGCGGGCGATCCCCTTGCCGCGATCGCCCCAGTCCTCGATGGTCAACTCGATCAAGTCGCCGCGACGGGGGACCGATGGATGATCACCGTCGTTCGCCGATCCCATCATCGGATGCGGTCCTTCAACCGTCCAGGCGACGCAGCCGCAGCGCGTTGCTGATCACGGACACCGAACTGAAGCTCATGGCGGCGGCGGCGATGATCGGGCTCAAGAGCAATCCAAACGCGGGGTAGAGAGCGCCGGCAGCAACCGGGACCCCGATGGAGTTGTAGAGGAACGCAAAGAACAGGTTTTGTTTGATGTTCGTCATCGTGTGTCGGCTGAGGCGGCGCGCCCGAACGACCCCCCGTAGATCGCCCTTGACCAGCGTGACACCGGCGCTCTGCATCGCCACGTCGGTCCCGGTCCCCATGGCGATGCCCACGTTCGACGCCGCCAGCGCCGGGGCATCGTTGATGCCGTCGCCGGCCATCGCCACGATCCGTCCCTGGTTCTGCAAAGACTTGACGGCTTCGACCTTCTGCCCGGGCAGTACTTCGGCCTGCACCTCGTCGATCCCCAGTGTCCTGGCAACGGCAGCGGCAGTGAGCCGGTTGTCTCCTGTGAGCATAACGATCCGGATACCCTCCGCCCGCAAGGCGGCAATGGCCTCTGGCGCGCTCTCCTTCACCGGGTCGGCAACGCAAAGCAGACCCGCAATCTTGCCATCGACGGCCGCCAACATGGCCGTCTGACCACCCCTGCGGGACCGATCGGCATGATCCAAAACCGCCCTTGAGTCGATCCCGCGTTCGTCCATCAGGGTTCGATTCCCCAATGTCACGTCGTGGCCTTCGACCCGGCCGCACACGCCCTTTCCGGCAATCGCCTGAAACTCGCCGACGTTCACAAGAGCAATCCCGCGCGACTCGGCTGCATGAACAATCGCCGAAGCCAACGGGTGCTCGCTGGCTCGCTCGAGACTCGCGGTCAGGAAGAGGAGCTCCCGCTCATCCAACCCCGGGGCGGCGACCACATCGACCAGCACGGGCTTGCCCTCCGTGAGGGTGCCGGTCTTGTCCACCACGAGCGTGTCGACGTGCCGTAAGATTTCAATCGCTTCGGCGTTGCGGAATAGGACGCCGAGCTTCGCACCACGTCCCGTGGCAACCATGATGGAGATCGGTGTCGCGAGCCCAAGCGCGCAGGGACAGGCAATGATGAGCACGGCAACCGCGTTGACGAGCGCGTGCGCGAGACGGGGCTCTGGGCCGATCAGCGACCACACGACGAAGGTGGCGACGGCAACCAGAACGACGACGGGCACAAAGATGCCGGAGACGCGATCGGCCAGCCGCTGAATCGGTGCCCGGCTGCGTTGCGCCTCGGCGACCATCGCGACGATACGTGAGAGCAACGTCTCCGCGCCGACCTTCTGTGCTTCGATCAGCAAAGTCCCGGAACCGTTCACGGTGGCGCCGACGACCTGGTCGCCAGGGTTCTTCTCGACCGGGATCGACTCGCCGGATACCATCGATTCGTCGACGCTGCTTCGGCCTTCCAGAACAACGCCGTCGACCGGGACCTTCTCGCCGGGTCGGACGCGGAGTCGATCGCCGCTGAGCACGCGATCGAGCGGCACGTCCTCCTCTGTCCCGTCGGATCGAAGCCGCCGTGCCGTCTTCGGGGCCAGTTCCAACAACTCCCGGATGGCAGCGCTCGTACGCCCACGGGCTCTCAGCTCGAGCACCTGTCCCAGGAGAATCAGCGTGACAATGACGCCCGCTGCCTCGAAGTACACGGCGACCACTCCTCGTTCATCACGGAAGGAGGCGGGGAACATGCCGGGGAAGAGCGCGGCGATGACGCTGTAGAAGAACGCCACGCTGACGCCCAGCCCGATGAGCGTGAACATGTTCGGACTGCGGTTTCGGATGGACGCGACGGCGCGCACGTGGAACGGCCACGCGGCCCAAATACAGATCGGAGCGGCCAAAAGCAATTGGATCAGCATCAGGGTCTTTTCGGAGAGGACGCGGGAGATCGCATGGCCGGGCAGCATCTCCCCCATCGCCAGGAGAACCAACGGCGCGGTGAGCAGGGTCGCGATCCGGAAGCGACGACGCATGTCGCGCAGCTCACCACTGCCGTCCTCAGCTCCGACGGTTCGCGGCTCGAGGGCCATCCCGCAGATGGGACAGTCTCCCGGCCGATCCCTCACGACCTCCGGATGCATGGGGCATGTCCACGATGGCCCGGCACGAGCGACGGACGGCACGACAGGTTCGAGAGCCATTCCACACTTGGGACAGGGACCCGGTTGGAAGGACCGGATTTCGGGGTGCATCGGGCAGGTGTAGGCGCCCGAAGCAAGAGGCGCCTCCGCTGCTGGGGGACGCGGCTTTGAGAGTGCGTAACGATCCGGAGACTCACGGAACTTGGTCCGGCAAGAATCGCTGCAGAAGACATACCGCCGGCCGTCGTGCTCAACGGCGCGCTTGGTCGTGGCCTCAACGAGCATGCCGCAGACCGGATCGCGATCCTTGTCCGCGGTCGGAGTTCCTGATGGGTTTCGATTCACGCGGGCAGGGCCATCACCGGACATTGTGAGTGCACTGAGATTCGTGAGTTTCGGGCAAGGTCACCTCCGGATCCGGCTGAGTCCCAGCGCGGCGACCTCACGGGAGCGGCAGGAATGACAATCGACCCGCCGCATGCTCGTCGCTTCCCCGGGACCACCGCAACTGCCGATCACAGCGCCCGGGCGACTCGTTCGATGATACGCTCAACCTCGTCGGCCATCGGGGCCAGATCGGGGCGCGGGACGAGTTGGAATTGCGCTTTGGGCGACAACAGCGCGACCGTCGCAGTCCTGTCGTCATTCTCGTAGACAATGACATTGCACGGCATCAACAGCCCGATCTCGATCTCCTCGGCCAGCATCTTCGAGGCGAAGTGGGGATTGCAGGCCCCGAGAATGACATAGCGGCGGAAATCGAGGTCGAGCTTCTTCTTCATCGTGGCTTTGACGTCGATCTCGGTCAGAATGCCGAACCCTTCCTTCTGCAGTTCACCCGTGACTTTCGCGAT
>JBFMGX010000021.1 GCA_040752595.1 Candidatus Zixiibacteriota bacterium | reverse complement strand
TGCTTGACGCTGACCGGACCTCCATCGCGGCCTTCTCCTTCGAAGCGGAGTCGCCGGTCTCGCCCGGCGATGATCGTGGCGACATCGCGCTCGTCTATGACTCTGAGCAGGACATCCTCTACATCGAGGCGATCCATGATGACACCTACCTGCAGGACTTCGGCTACACGGAATCGCTGGACGACGTCGACTGGGCACCCCAGGACGGGTACTCGGCGCTGCACCGGGCCGAAGTGATCCGCGGCCACTCTTACGTGATCGAGGTCTTCCGCGATCCCGGCTCCGAACTGGCCAACTATGCCAAGTTTCGCGTGACGAACGTCGGCACGACCTGGGCACGGATCGACTGGGCTTATCAGATCGACCCAGGGAATCCGGAGTTGAAACGGGCGGCGCAGCGTCGCGATTCCACGGGCGCACATGCCGGTCGGTAAGTTGGGCGCGCTGTGAAACGACCGGACAGAATGGGACATGATCTCACAGGGAGGGGAGGGAGCGATGAGAGACACAACAATCAGACGGCTGATGCTGGCGACGGTGATCACGCTGGCCATCGGGAGCGCCGGGTGCATGCTGATCATCGCCTCCGATGAGCCGCACCGCAGCCGGTACGACGATGGTGATTGCGAGGATTGCCACGCCGCCGTAGTGATCGTGGACTACAAACCCGCGCCCGATTCCAGCGGCACATTGGCATCGGACTCGACGGTCGTCGCGCAGGAGAATGTGGCCGCACGATAGGAGAGTGGGTCATGAAGACACAGAAGATCACCCGATTGGCCGCCTCTGTGAGCGCGATGCTGCTCATGATGGGGACGGCAACAGCTCAGAGGGGACCTAGGGAGAAGATTCAGATCGTCCCCGTGCCGAAAGAGGACCTGCAAGTCTGGATATGGCCCGATCGCGGCGAGGGAGCAACCTATCGCGAGGGCGACCCGATTGCCTTCCATGTCGAGGCGACGCGGGATTGCTTTTTGATCCTCTATGACATCGACACGCGCGGTCGGCTTCAGGTGTTGTTTCCCGCCGACCCGTGGGACGACAACTTCGTCGCCGCCGGGGAATCGATCCGCTTCCCGCGACCGCAGGACGGTTACGATTGGCGCGTCGATGGTCCGGCGGGGACCGAGTACGTGCAGGCGATTGCCTCCGAGTTCCCCATCGCGCTCCCCGACTGGCCGGTCTATCTGCGCTCCGTCAACGGCGATGACGGTGTCTGCCCCGATCCGGAGTTGCGCGACTTCCGTTGCGGCGGTGACCCCCTGGCGTACATGGAGATCGTCAACCGCAAGATCGCCGGGCGCTACTGGGATTGGTGCGCCGCCGACCTGGCGACTTTCTACGTTCGCCCGCGCCACATCCATCACGTCTCGGTCATCTGGGACCCGTGGCCCGATTACTTCTACGGCGAAATCTACATCGGCTGGCCGGTCGGCGGACGAATCTACATCGACGGCGTCTACATCGGCATCGCCCCGCTGTGGATTCCCCGCCACCACTATGGCCGGCACGTGATCACCTGCTATTCCGGAACGCGCCTGGTGCGCCGACACACTGTCGCATTCCACCCCAAGCGCGAGTACCGTGGGCCCATCGGGTCAGATGGCGGGTATGAGCGAGCCCGCGGCAATCACACCAAGGTCGCCCGACGCGGGACACCGCCTTCGGCCGACATTGGACGTGATCATCAGCGCGATTTCCGTCCGGGCACGGCGACACGTGAGCGACGTGTCCGCGACCAAGTCGAGGTGCAACCGATCCAGATCAATCACGGAAGAACCGTCCGCCAAATGGAAGAGTCTCCCGCGACCGGCCGGGTCGTCCGAACCGGGGAGATCCGCCCGGAACGGCGCGTCGAAACGGTGGGCGAGAAGAACCACCCAGCGCCCTCCGCTGAGAAGGCATCCAAGGAGAAGCGCTCGGGGTGGTGGAGTTCAGTGACCACAGCGGTCAAGGGCGCCGCGCGCGATCTGGCCGCCTCGGCCGGAGAGAAGGACCGGGTACAGCAGAGTGCGTCACGCAAGGCAACGGCAAAGGACGGGCGAACGAAAGACGACGCGGGTTCCGGGAACATCACCAAGACGAAATCCCGCCCGGAGACACGCTCCGCCGACAAAGGCGACAAGCCGCAACGTCGGAAACGCGACTGATGAGGGAATGACGATTGACGACCGCGATTGATCGATGCGGATACTGTCACACTCACAATCAGACGAGGCGACCAAGGCGATGCTGAGTGGCTCTCGCAAACCGGGCTGGGCAGTTGGTGTCGTGAAGGTCATTGCCTTCATGGTTGCGACATATGCCTTGCTGCAGTTGGTGGTGTTCGCGGGCCTCGGTGCCGTGTCCGCCCGGTACTGGTCCCAGTACGATGGGCGGGGGTTGAATGAGCCCTGGTTTCTTGCCTCCAGCATTGCGAGTCTCGCCGTCGTACTGCTGGTCTGCTTCGGGTTCCTCCGGTACGTCGAGAAGCGGGGCTGGTCCCATGTGGGACTCCATCGCCGACGTGCCCTGACGCTGTTCGGCACGGGGACCCTGGTGTCCATGGTCGCCGTCGTCCTGATCGTCGCAACCGCGATCGGAGCCGGTGCCGTCACGCTGACGGGGACCTCCGCATCGCTGACACGAGGAGTGCTGTACCTGCTCTTGATGTTGATCGGCGGTCTGTGCCTGGTCGTGCAGGAAGAAATCATCTTTCGTGGCTATG
>JBFMGX010000020.1:16145-88466 GCA_040752595.1 Candidatus Zixiibacteriota bacterium | reverse complement strand
CTCAGCGGCGTCCCATGATCCTCGTCCATACATCCGTCCTCCGTCCCCTAATCTGGCCCGGAGAACCGACGCAAACCATCAACTTTTAGATGCTAAATCTGTCCGACTGGAGCTGAAACAGGACAATCAATCTACCGGACACCGCGGAGATCAACATCTACTCATTGGACGGCGATCTGATCCGCAAAATTCTGCATCCCGATCCGTTCCTGACGACCTATCCCTCGATCGTCGGCTGGGACCTGATCTCGCGCAACACGCAGGCGGTGGTGTCGGGGATTTACATCTGGCGGGTCGATTCGCGGTTGGGTAGACAGATCGGCAAGCTAGTGATCATCAAGTAAGGGCACGGCCTACCGTGCCCGAGCAGGGGGCTGAAAGCCCCCTGTCCGCGAGATGCGACGGCACGAGGACAGCGGGTATTCAACCCGCTGATGGGGCTGCAACTTGCCCCGAGCGAAGCAGAGGGGTAGCACCTACTCTACAACTGCACAGTAAGGAAGGAGGAACTACTGCCTGTCGTTCTTCCACGGCCATAAACCGCGACGGCGATGGGAATTCGACTCGGTCAATGAGCCCTCGGGCAGGGCAGATGATGCAGGTGTGGGCTAAAGCAGCGAAGGGTCGATCCGGATCCTGTCGGTCTGTGCCTCGGGGACAGTGGCGGAGCCCTTGACACCGGGAAACAGTGCGTCGAGTGCCCCACTTTCCTGATCGGCGACGGTGTCTGACGGCTCCGGCACCGTTTCGGTCTTCTGCCTACCTTCGACCGGCTCGTCAACGTCGTCGATTTCCGCGATTGCAACGGTGATGTTGTCGGGTCCACCGGCCGCGTTGGCAGCGGCAATCAACTCACCGACCGCCCGTGCCGCCGACTGTCCCTGGCGTGACAAGATCGCCGCGATCTCCTCATCCCTGATCGTCCCCGACAAACCGTCAGAGCACAGAACGTACCAGTCTCCCGGTCGCAGGGGGACGACATTGACGTCGACCGCGACCACCGGGCGCGTGCCCAAGGCGCGCGTGATGATGTTCCGGTCGGCAAACGTGCGCGCCTGCTCCGGTGTGATTTCATTCTGAGCCACCAGTTCCGCCACCAGCGAGTGGTCGACGGTCAAAGGCTCAAGACGACCACCGCGGAATCGATAGGCCCGCGAATCACCGACGTGGCAGATAATGGCATATCCCGGCACGAACCGTGTCGCCACCAAGGTCGTCCCCATCCCGCGCATTTGCCGCTGGGTCTGCGCCGTCTGAAAGACCCGCCGGTTGGCCAGACGGACGGCCCAGACAAGCTCCAGGGCCTCGACGGACAGAGAGTCCAATCCCGCAGGCAAGAGCCCGGGAGGCGGAGGCGCGATCGACGATCCGCCCAACAGGTATGCCTCGATGGTCTCCACCGCCCGCTGCGAGGCGATTTCCCCGGCCGCGTGTCCCCCCATCCCGTCACAGACCACCACGGCCGGACACGAAGGGATCAGACGAAAGTTGTCTTCATTAATCCGGCGCACGCGACCAATGTCGCTGTCGCCATGCATCGTCACGTTGACCATTCGCCTCGCTCGCCTGCGACCGATCGCTCGGGACTGCGTGCCCGGCCCGCCCGGCCGGACATCAGGTATAGATACAAAAGAGTCCCCCGCGCCACAACCTGCACTCGGACCGGAAATGAACCATTCCGGCCGCGACGCTTCATGGGAACCGCGAGGGCCCGTGGAATCAGAGCGCGAGAACCAAGAGTGTCCCCACGACCAGCACGGCGACCACCGCCACGACAATCCAGACCCAGCGCGGCAAGGACCCACGCCCCCTTGTACCTTCCATCGGCACGAAGGGGTTTTCATCGTAGTCCGTTCTGCCCGGGCGTCGGCGACGTCGCCCTGCCATACGTTCTCTGTCGCCTTCGTCTTCACCCACGGGAATGGGCTCTTCGCGGTACCGCGGCGTTTCCACCGGGCGCTCACGCACCGGCTCACGGAGCGGTTCCCTTGGCAAAGCGGACGGTTGGGGAGCTGCGACTCCGGGCAGCTCCAACCGCAGAAGCGTGCTCTCCTTCGCCGAGCGGATCTCGATGACATCCTGGTTCTTGATCGCTACGCGCTCTCCGGGCGGCAACTGTCGTCCGGCGATGAAGGTACCAGCCGCGCTGTGCTGGTCTTCGACGAACACTTGGTTGCCGACGACATGGATGGAGGCGTGTCGCCGGGAGATGCTGTTGTCCACCCCCCCTTGCGCGTCCAGACGGACCACGATGTGATTTTGCGCCGGGTCACGGCCGATCCTCGTCTCACCGATGGCCAAATCCCACTGCTGCCCCCGGAGTGGGCCACCGATCGCCACAAGCTTCCCGATGCGCTGCACAAAGACCGTCTTCTCCCGATCGCTGGAGATCGGTGGGGTCGGCAACGGGGACTCGCGCCCCATGGGCTGACGCAAGGGCGACTCGGCCTCAGCCAGGTCCAAAGGAGGCGGCAACTCCGGCTCCAGGGGCGGCGGCAACGGGAGATCCCGGGCGATCTCCGGCTCCCGAGGAGAGAGCGCCTCCGCCGAAGGCACACCTCCCGCAACCGCCAACTCTCCAGGCAGATATTGGATTCTGACCTCGTATCCCTCGACCTGAATCGTCGCGCCGTCACGCACCGGCACTACACCCTCGACCGCCACCCCATCCATCTTGAGTGCGGGTAGACGCGACAGTGGTTCGAGGTGGAACGGCTCTCCGGCCTTGCTGCGAACAAACGCTGCCTGCTTGAGGGCGATCAGCAGATCATCGATGTAGACCGCGCAAGTCCGCGCCGATCCCAACTCGATCCGCTCACCGGATGCAGTGGTCTCGCTGATCTTCTGCCCGGCTCGGACGATGGTGAACTTGGGCATGGTGGCACCGAATGTGATTCCTTAGCAGGATTCTGAAAACACGTCCCATACTGTCATTCTGAACCCCGCCGCTCTTTGGCGGGGTGAAGAATCTGCTGTTCCTTCCATAGGGACGGAAAGCAGATGCTTCGCTTCGCTCAGCATGACAAACCTGTTCTCCCTGCTTCGCAAGCAGTTTCTCAGTAACCCGATAAACCGTGCCGCTCGCGTCTACGGCTCAACGGGGCTTCAACTTCAGAGTGATCTTCTTGGGGTTCTTGGCGACCTTGACCCGTTCGCCATTCGTCTTGCCGACGAATCCTTCCTTTTCCGCCTGCCACCGGTAATCGCCCACAGGAACCTGCACGAGCAGCAGTCCCGCGGCATCCGTCGGTCCGTAACGTACCACATTGCCGTGGTGCTTTTCAACGCCAATCACTTCGGCCCCGGCCACGGGCTTGTTGCGCCCTGCGCTCACGACGAACCTCACCCACCCCATGTCCGACCCGGCCGCCACCACCTCCGGTCCGGGCTCCGGCCTGAGTGAACGCATCCCCACCACCAGCTCCGCCGCGTCCCATGCCAACTGTACGGTCGTGTCCGCGTACCCCTTGCAATCGAACTTCACCGTGTACGACCGGCCCTCCAATTCGACTAAGCCCGGTGTCGGTAGATGATGGGCCCTGTCGATCTCCTCACCGTCGCTGCTGCGGATCCAGGCAATCCGCGCCGGGAGTCTTGCTCCCAACGAATCCGCCGCGTCGACCGCTGCAAACAGGACATCGCGCTGAAGAACCACCGCAAACGTGTCCGGTGCATCCGCTGTGACGACTACCTCTGTACGATGATCCCGGAACGGTGCACGCACGAACCTGACGACATGCGAGCCATAGGGGATCTCGACGCCGCCGTTTGCTCGACCGACCGGCATCGGCTGACCATCCAAGAAGAGCTCAGCCCCCGATGGCTCCGACCGGAAGATGACGCGTCGGGCAAACAGACCAACCAGCGCCGCCGTGCCTGTCGTTCCCGGCTTCTGCCAGCGCCAGAGCGCCGTGTCCCCACCCACCAATCCCTTCACCGGATTCAACTTGATCGCGGATGTCGAGCGCCTGCCGTCGAGCTCGAAGGCCACCGCCACCGTCTCGGTCGCGGGAAGATTGAAATTCACCGCATCATACGGACGCAACGGACGACCGTCTACAATCGGCTGCCCGCCCTCAGGGACGGACAGCAGCTCCACATGCATCGAGAATATGAAAGGCGGAAAGACCGGCGGCGGCGCATCCTCGCGTATGATCAGGACCGTCTCCACCGGCACCAGCCCTTCGCGTTCCAGACGAACCCGCAGGATCCCCGGATCGAACGTCTCGTACGGGTACGGTGTCGTGCCCACCCAGTCGTTGTTGATGTAGACGTCCGCGCTGTCCGGGACGCTCGTGATGTACAGAGGTGCCGCCGTCGACCTCTCCGCATCCGCCGATCCCACCCAATGCCCCAGAGGACCATATCCCCAACGCAGGTCGGTGATGACATAGAACACGACGACAGAAGCGACGACGGCCGCCGTCACTGTCCGCCCCCGATGGGATTGCGTCGCATTCATGAATCACATCAGTGTACCAATGCCATGATACCCATTACGAGACAATTCGTCATCAGTTCGTAGCGCAGGAGCCCCGCGCTCCTGCGGCCTCGTCAAGTGCACAGGGCACCTGACCTACACACTGTGCTAATCGATTGCAGACCTCCGGACCTCCGTCGTCGAAGACAAGGGTCTCAGCCCCTTGCTGATCCGCTGTAAACAACAAACTACGCAATCCGCGCCTTGATTCAACACCAATTGGAGCCGCCAACCCGCAAAACCATGCACAACCCTCCGAGACTACGACCACCACCGGCAAACAAGGGCTTAAGGGAATGTTGAAGAAGTCACCGATTGGCATTGCGCAATCGGTACCCGGTCTTTGGGAGGGCGAGGCTCCCGCCGAGCCGTCTTGTCCCGCAACGAAATGCGGCTCAGCAGGAGCTTCGCCCTCCCGCAGAGCGCTGAGACTCAGTACTGAACGTCGCCTTTCTCAATACTCCCCTAAGCCCCCTGTTCACCCATGTGCGGCAGGACCCCTCACCCTGCCCTCTCCCCAGAGGGGAGAGGGGAAGTTTAACCTCTCCCTCCGGCTTGCCCCGAGCGGCGTCGAGGGGGAGAGGTCGCTTGGACCGGAGGTCCAAGCGGGTGAGGGAGTCTTCTCGCCCGCTCATCTTCCCTGAGCCCAAAACAAGAACCCCCCGCTACCGACGGGGGGTTCACAATTGCCCAAGGAGGTTCTGAACGCTGCTACTTCAGCAGCACCATTTTGCGCGTCAGCGATTCGGCGTTCTGCGTCAGACGGTAGAAGTAGATCCCCGACGGCACCGTGGCGCCGTTGCGGTCACGTCCATCCCACGTTTCCATGTGCATCCCGCGGGCACGATAGCCGTCAACCAGGGTGCAGATATTCTGCCCCAGAAGGTTGATCACATCGAGGCGAACAATCCCATCCACCTTGAGACTGTACGAGATCGATGTCGCCGGGTTGAACGGGTTCGGGTAATTCTGCGCCAGCGCAAACTGATCCGGCACGAGCCCGTTGCCGCCATTGCCGGCATCGGAGATCGCCTGCACCTTCAGGTTGGTCCAGACACCGGAGTTCGCCGGTGCGTAGTCGTCCACCTGCACGTGCACACGAACCTCGACATCCTGATCCGGCTCGCCGATGGGCACATCAATCTTCACGACCACGTCCTCGGATGCCCCCGGCGCAATCGTCAAAGGCAGCGACTTCGTCGGCGCCAGCTCGATCGTGAACGCCCACGGCTGGTCAAGGTCCGCCGTCACGGTCACGTTCACAGTCACATCCCCCGTGTTTGTCACCGTGACCGGGATGATCGCGATGTTCCCCGCCTTTCCCGGCCGCTCCAGTTCACCGGTCATCGTGACACCCGGCGCCGCCGTCGCACCCGTGAGGCGAACCTGGTAGCTGGGCGGAGCCGGCAGGAACTTCGGCGTCACATCGGTCGAGGCGGCCAGACCGTTCACTTTGATCGTCAGGTCTTCCCCTGCCAGGGCCCCATCCGTCTCCGGCGTGACCGGGTCATCACCCTTGGCATGAAGCAGGTAATTCCCCAGAGCCGGGATGTACTGCGACACGCCGCACGCCATGCTGCGAGGATCGATTGACTCGATCACGTCTCCGGCGCGAATACTCGCGCTCAGGAATGTGCTGTTGTCGTCCCAGAAATCGGCCACGGTTGTTCCACCCACCGCCGTCGGCACCGGAAAGAGCATCACGAGTGCATTCGTCGTCGGATCAGGCAGATCACGGACAACCGTCGGAAAATACCCGTACTTGTACACCCGCAAATCAAAGAAATCCCCAGCAACCGCCGGCAACGCGAACTCACCGCTGCCGCTGTTGGAGGCCGTTGAATTGAGGATTGTGCCGCCCGGGTACGCATCCCAGACTTCGACCGTGGCGCCGTTGATGGCGGTCCCATCGCCGGTGGTGACTCGGCCCGCTACCTGCGCCAGGGTCGCCTGCGCACTCAGGAGCACCGTCCCCAGAATCAAGGCCCCTCGGATCATTTGCCCCATTGCCTTGTTCAATGTGACCACCTCGTTCAGTGGGTCCCGCGCCGTCTCAGGCGCGGGACCCGGTCTGCATGCGTTTACTTCACCAACGTCATCTTCTTGGACGCCGACCACTCCGGCGTCGTTACCCGGTAGAAGTAGATCCCGCTCGACACCGCCGCGCCATTGTCCGACGTGCCATCCCAGGAGACGCGCACGATCCCGGCACCGTCATGACCACTGAAGCTCCGCACCGACTGACCAACGATGTTGTAGACCGTCAGTGTCCAGTCCGAGGCGTTCTTCAAGGAGAACGGCATCACCGTCCCGGCGTTGAACGGGTTCGGGTAGTTCTGCAACAGCGCGTACTCGGTCGGTACCGGCGACGCACCACTGAGGCTGAGCGTGATGCGGTTCGACGCCCGGTCGCTCCAGATCGCCCGGCCATCGGCCACACCCGCCGACGCCCCGTTGACCTCGAACATCAGCGCCTCACCGTCATGCGCCCCTTCCACCGACGACGTCTGCGGATCGTCCCCGTACGCGTGCACCAGGAACGCACCGTTCGCACCCGCCAGACACTCACCGACGATGATCCCGCCCGGCGCCTTCACCGTGATCAGGTCACCCTCGTGAATGCCCGCGTCCGCCACCGACCAGAAGTCGGCAAAGTGTGTCGTCACCGTCAACCGGGTCGTCACGTTCACCGGCCGCTTCGGCGCCACGACGAAGTCGTCCAACGGCGGACAGTAGTAGTCCGCGGTCGGATATGTCAACACGTCGCTGTCGGTCATGTTGATCCAGTACCCGTGGCACGGCTCCAGGCACGACAGGTCATTGAGGATCGCCGGACGGTTGGCGTCCCACGACCGCACGCCGTACCCACACTCCATCCCAAAGACGTAGCGGTAGTTTCCGGCCAAACTCGCCAACGCCTGCGGCAGCGTGTCCGGATACTCGGGCAGGTACGGGATCGCATTCCAACCCGCACACAAGGGCAGCGGATTGTCCACCGGAACCACCGTCCCGGTCAACACCAACATGTCCTTGTCCAGCATGTGGATCTCGTACCCGAAATCCGGACCCATCGTCGTCAGGTCGTTCAACTGCGGCGGACGGCTCTTGTCCCACGTGCGCGGACCATACCCGCACGTGCCGCTGGCCACCCGGTCATAGTTCGGATCCAGCGACGTCAACACCGTCTCCAGATCGCTGTTGTCCGGCAGGACGTTGAACGAGATCATGTTCCAACCTTCGCACAGATAGCACTCGATCGTGCGCCGGTTGCAGTCGAAGTCCACGTCAAACTGGTTGTCGAAGTCGCCGTTGGCCCACGTCTGCGGCGCCATCGCCGGGCAGTAGCAGTTCAGCCACAAGGTGATCTTGTCGCCAAACACCGCCCCTTCATCCTGCGGCGTCGACGGATCGTCGCCCAACACGTGGATCAGGTACTGGCCGGGAACCGTCACGATCGCCACACCGCAGTACACACCTTGCGGGTCGGTCGCCACGATCACGTCGCCCGGCATCAGCGGTACACCATACAACCGCGCGTCCTGCGAGAAGTAGTCCGCCCGGAACGGCCAGTTCGGCAGCGGCGTAAACGGAATCGGCGTCAGTTGAATGACGGCCTCGGCGTTGCCACACTCGACCGTGTCGAGCGCCGGGCAGAACCCTTCCGCCGTCACGCGGATTTCGAACACACCCTCGGAGACTTCGAGGCAGTAGTGTCCGGTCGGGTCGGTGTTCGTCTCATCGACAATCACCCCACTCGGATACCCGCTCCACGCCTGCACGTGCGCGCCTTCGATCACGTTGCCGGCCACGTCATACACCCAGCCGCAGATCGAGTCGCACGGGGTCACCGGCTTCTTCAACAGATAGAGCAGCACGATGACGTACTGGGGCGAACCCAGCGCGCACTCGGAGTTGATCTCGATCGAGTCGCACAGCGTATCCGGAGCCACCAGACCGCTGTAGTCGATGTCGAGATCGACCGTTGTCGGCGCGGTGCCGCCCATCGGGCTCATCAGCAGCCAATCGCGCGGGTCGGCCGGATCGCACGGGGCAATCCGCGAGGTCCAGTCCAGAACTCCGCCGCCGATGTTCATGACATTCAACTGCTGCGCCGGCGGATCATCGCCCTCCGTCACGGTGAATTCAAAGAAGTTGTCGTCGATCGCCAGCTCGGGCGGATTGATGACATTAAGGACCAGAACCACGGTATCGCACGAGCCGACTTGGGGCTTGATCTCACACTCGCAGAAGATCAGCGTCGCCACATACGTGCCCTCGTCCAGCCCGCACGGATCGACGCAGACTTCGACCTGGCTCGGCGTGATGCCGAACGTCGGCTTGACGCTGACTTGGCCTTCGAACGGGTCAGACCCCGGACCGAACCCTTCGTAGCACCACGACATCTCGCCGCAGCCGGTGCTGGTCAGCGTAACGGTCCGGCAGGAGTCGAACTCGCCCTGGCCGGGGTACTCAAAGTACAGGGTATCTGGTTCAGCCACCAGCGCCGGCGAGCTCGTGACCGTCAGGTGCACGATCACCGCCACGCAGGCCGGGACGTTGGCGTTCTTCTCCGGGATCTCGCACGGACAGAAGATCAAGGTGTCTTCATACTCGCCCGCCGGGCGGTTGCACGGATTGATGCAGACCTGGACCTGGCTCGGCGTCGTGCCGAATTCCGGTGTTATTGAGGAGACGAAGAAGTCCTCCTGCGGCAGCGGCACGTAGCACCAGTCGATCTGCTGACAACCGTTGCTGGTCAACGTGAACGACAGACAGGTGTCGCTCTGCGGTCCGTCGTACGTGAAGTACAACGTGTCGACGGAAGCCACCAGCCGCGGCAGCGGGCCGGGCAGGACGTTCAGGGTCACTACGACCGAATCGGAGGGGTCAATGCCCTTCGTCGGCCCCTCGAAAACGTAGATCGTGCCCTTGTACTGATCCGGAATCAGGCCAGCCACGTCGACGTACACGTCAAAGAACGACTCGGTCATCCCATTCGGCGGGCTGACATACAGCCAGGGGATGTTCTCCTCGGTGTACCACGGTACTCCGCTGATCTTCGCCGGCGGCGTGCCATAGTAGACATTAACACGCTGCGGATCGGGATTGATGCATTCCGGCGGAGTCTTATCGGGAACACAGCACTCCTGCCCCTCAAAGAGCAACTCGTGCGGATCGACATAGACCTGCGGTCCCGCTGCCGGACGGATCGTGACGTTGAACTGGCACTCATCCGTGTTCCCGGCGGCGTCGGAGGCGTAGCATGTCACTGGCGTGGTGCCGATCGGGAATACCGAACCCGACGGCGGCACGCACGAGTCGATCTTGGCGCCGGGGCAGTTGTCGGTCGCGGTCGAAACCCAAGAGACCGTATCCAACACGCCCGCGTCGCGGATGATGTCCGGCGAGCAGCTCGCCACCGGCGGCTCGACGTCGTTGACATACACGTTGAAGAAGCACGTGTCTTCATTACCGGCGGCATCCGTGGCGATGCAGCGGACGACCGTCAAGCCAATCGGCAGGAACGATCCCGACGGCGGCTCGTATGTCTCACCCACGACCGCGCAGTTGTCGGTGGAGTTCAGATCGTAGTTGACGATCGCGCCGCACTGGCCGATGTCGTTGTTGACCTGCATAGCGACCTGCGGGCGCTCGATCACCGGCGCCTCGCCGTCATGGACGATGACATGGTACTGGCAGGTGTCCTCGTTCCCGGAGGCGTCAGTGGCGATCACGACGATCAGGTTGTCCCCCACCGGCAGGAATGACCCATTCGGCGGTGAGGCGACAACCGTCGGGTTCGGGTCGCAATTGTCAATCGACGCATACCCGAATCCGTAGTTCGTCCCACATTCACCTGGGCTGCTCTCGATGCTCTGGTCCGGAGGACACGCAACGTGCGGTGGAATGTGATCCTCCACCGTCACCGTCGCCTCGCAGGTGTCCTTGTCGCCTTCATCGTCGGTCACGATCAACATGACCGGCGTAGCGCCCAAGGAGTATGGTCCCGGCGGAATCTGCTCGAGCGTCACCGCGCCGCCGTCGGGGTCATACGACCCGTCATCGATCGAGGCGTTTGCCTGGCAGTCGCCGTCGGCGTTCGCCGTCACGTTCTTGCACATCGCCACCGGCGGGACTTCCTGCGGCTGCTCTTCCTGAACGGTGATCGTGAAGGTGCAAGTGTCCTCATTGCCGGCCGCGTCTGTGGCGATACAGGTCACAAGCGTCGGCCCCAACGGGAATGTCGATCCCGACGGCGGGTTGCAGACAGTCGTCGCGCCCGGACAATTGTCGGTCGGATCCGGCGTCGTGTAGTTCACGACCGCGCTCGTCTGGCCGTTCGGAATCACAACCGTCGTGTCACCGTGGCAGAGCGCCACCGGCTTCTCGGTGTCGTCGACAAACACGTGGCAGAAGCACGTGTCCGCGTTCCCGGCATCGTCTTTGGCGATGACGGTAATGAGGTTGTCGCCCACCGGCAAGAATGACCCGTTCACCGGATCGACGCTCATGTAAGTAACAGCACAGTTATCGGTTGCCGTATACCCACGCGTAAAGGTCGCCCCGCACTGACCCGGGTCGTTCGGAATGTGCATGTCAGCCGGACAGACGATCACCGGCTTTTCCGTGTCGTTGATCGTCACAGTGAACGAGCACGAGTCCATGTTCCCCGCCGCATCGGTCCCGATCGCCCAGACTGTGTCCACGCCGACCGGGAACGTCGAGCCCGACGGAGGATTGTAGGCCAACGTCGCGCCGGGGCAGTTATCGATGATCGTAACGCTGTAGGTTACGTTCGCCCTGCTGCACTGACCGGCATCGTTGCTAAGCACGATCGGCGCCGGACAGTCGGTCACGACCGGCTTCTGCGCGTCCGTCACTGTGACCGTCGCGTCGCAGGTGTCCTTGTTTCCATGATCATCGCTGACAACCAACTGCACGTTGGTCACACCCGTGGCATAAGGCCCCGGAGGAACCAACTCAAACGTGATCGGATCGCCATCGGGATCGTTCGATCCATTATCGACTTCCGCCGCCGTTACCTCCGCGGTACACGAGTCGGGATCGGTGTTCTTGTTGACGTTCTGGCAGATCGCATTCGGCGGCTGGTTGACAACTTCGCAGCCGGCTCCGACCGTGATCTTCCCCATGACGAAGTCGAACGGCACCGAAGGACCGCTTACGTCTACCGCTTCCAAGTGGTTGGCCGGCGTTACGCAACAGGTGTCAACGTAGAAGCACCCGTCCTGGTCCGCGGTCGAGAACTTGAAGAAGAACGACGGCGCGGCCAAATAGTCGGTCACGTCACCCTCAAACGGCCAATCGACAAACTGGCCCGCCACACTGTCCGTACCCGGCGGCAGCACGAAGAGATCGGGCGGTCCACTGGTGCTGACGCCCGCCCAGAAGAAACCATCGGGGCTGATTCCGTCGAACGAGGCGTTTGTGGAGTACGTGCTGGACACCGGTCCGCTACATGTATTCGCGTCCGGCGCGCCCATGGTCCGCAGCAATGCCGACCCCTTCAGCGGACTGGTCGGCACACGCCGCCCAGGCGTGCTCGTCAGCGCCCGGAAGACAAGCCCCGCGGCGGGGTACGACGGCACCGCGCCATCAGCACGCAGCTCAAGCGGCAGCACGAATCCCACGAGGTCGACGTCGTTGGTGACCCAGACGCCAACGGTACAGAAGTCTTGGGCTTTGGTGAAGACCTTTGAGTCCGCGACGACCACGTTGGCCGCCATCGCCTGCGGCGCCACCACCAAGGCCAGCACGAAGGCGATTAACAGTACGCGTCTCATTCCTGGTTCCTCCTCATCTGTGAGAGTTATGTTAAGTCTGCCATCCTATCCTGACAATCGTGTTTGCGCCCAAGCCGAAGAGACTCACCAAGACCACCACCCGCATATTGCTGGTCACGGTCTCTGTGGTTGCTCTCGCAAGATTCAATAGGCAGTTGCGGCGTTATGATTCGAGGCCACGGACGAACAAAGCCAGCCGACATCAACGACGCGGGGTCGCGTGTGAGGAACGCTACACTGGGCTGCAGGTCATATCCCCGCGATCCCGCCGCTCTGTCGCCGATCGACCACGGTCTCGCGGTTTCACAAGCAACGCACCCGCCTGACCCCGTCACCGAAGCCATGCCGGTCGCGCCGCTGTCATTTATGATAATGCTTTTCATTGAGTTGTCAAGAACGTTTCCGAAATCACTTGACCCAACAGCCACGACAGAACATCGCACTCAAAGACACTGAGCACCGCTTCTTTCGCATCCTCTGTGCCAATGTCGCATTCCGATCCGCGTGCGTCGTGATTCTGCACACGCCCCGGCGCTCGCAGGATAACTGATTGTCGCACAACCCGTTGATGTTCCGACAATCAGCGACCTGCCCTGATCCGTAGTGCGGTTCGTGCTGGGACATTGCAATGTCCTGCACAGATGATGCAGTCTCAGATTGACCCCGGTTGACCCCGGGGCCGACGGAAATCTGATCTTAATCGGGAAGCAGATACCGGAGCGATCAGGCACCGGGCGGTCGGCTTTGGTGCGGGTCTATCGTGCCAGGTGGTCGTGCCCAAGCGGCGGCAATAACTCTTCCTCGCCGGCGCGGATCATCTTCATCTGTCTGTCCGATGTGATCTTGCCAACCCGCCAGATCTGGCCCGAGAATACCCCGAATCGCGCCCGCAGTTCTCTCTCCCGGGTCTCGTCGGGATCGGCGGCAAACAACAAGACGTAATCCTCGCCCCCGCCCAGCGCAAACTCGAGCGGATCCCGGCCGTTGTCATGGCACCAGCCGACCAGCGGTTCACTCAGGGGAATCGCCTCCGCACTCAACTCTGCTCCCACACCGCTGGCCGCGCAAAGATGGCCGAGGTCCGCCGCCAGACCATCGGACACATCGATGGCGGCATGGACCCAGTCGGCCTGTGCCAATGCCAGCCCTTCCCGCCAGTGAGCTCGCGGATGACGGTATGCATCTGCCAGCGCCTCTTCTCCAACTGAACCGGTTGACGGCTCGCCGCGCAAGATGGCGACTCCCGCAGCGGCATCTCCCAACGGCCCGGTGACGTACAATGCATCGCCCGGACGGGCTCCCGACCGCAGCAACGGACCCTTGCCCCGCGGCGAACCGATCGCGGTCACATGAGCGGAGAACCCCTCGCTCCGCGCCGAGACGTTCCCGCCGATCAGCCGAGCCGTTAAGTCGTTGCACGCGAGGCCAATACCATCGGCAAAGAACTGACGATCTTGCGCCGTCATCTGGCGGCCGACTTCGACTGACACCAGAGCGAACTTTGGCTCGGCTCCCATGGCGGCAATGTCCGAGAAGCCGACGTGCAGCAACCGCCTTCCCAAATCCTGCCAACTGAGCCATCCCGGCTCAAAGTGCACGCCGCTGACTTGGGAATCGGCTGACACCACCCAGTTGGAAGTAGCGGGCAGAATCGCCGCGTCGTCCCCAATGCCAAGAAGGCCATCCGTGAGGACCCCCGCTCCGAACCGTGCGGCCAACTCAGCTATCCAAGTGAACTCGCTGTCGTCCATCGACCGCCCGCACACCCCAGTACCCATCAAGAACGTGAGAGGGGCCGCATAGCGCAATGCCACTTGTGTCGAGAGACGACTGGTCTCGCGTCGAACTCCAAGCGCGTCCAAACAGAAAGTGGGATGGGAGGCAATCTCCCATCCCACTTTGACTTCACAATCCCCGGCTTCGTGTCGTCAGCTCGACGAACCAAGCCGTTGATGCCCCATTAGAACGGGCACGGATCGCAGAAGTTACCACCCGTACCGTAGTCCGCACCGCCGCGGAAGGCGACGTTCACCACCTTCACGACGTCGGTCACCGAGGTCACCAGGTCGCAGTTGACGTCCGTCCGCGCGTACGTGCAGCACGGATCCTTCGTCGCCGCCACACCACGGAACGCCACGTCCACCGTCTTCACGACATCCTGAACGCTGATCACGTCGTCCCACTGCGGGTTGGCGTGAGGCGGGCGGTTGTAGAGACCCACTTTGGTCGTCGCGCCGGTCAGGCCGATCTTTCCAGCGTAGTCCTTCGCCTTGTCGGCGGTCGTCTTGAAGCTGGCCTCATCGACCGTGTCCGAAACGAACGCCACAACGACCTTGTACGCCTTGCGCGAATTGCCCAGCTCCTGACCCTTGGCAATCGTCATGATCGTGTACATGTCGGTATCCGGCAACGCCGGCGTGTTGATCCCCGACAGCGACACCAACGTCCGATAGAGCCATTCGCTCTTCGGACCGCCGCCCGGCTGGATGTCCTGCACGTTGTTGCCGACCTGGGCGCCGATCAGCGTTCCAGGCGCAATGAATTCGACACCGCCACGATACCGCTCCGCCGTGTACAGCGGGTTCGGCGGCACGTGACCGGCGGTATCCTGACCCTGCTGCCACACCAGACCCTTCAGCAGGTCGCCGCCGTTCTGGTTCTCGACGCCGCTCTGGACCGTGCCATAGCGGCTCGCCGGCACCACGTCGAGGTCACCCAGCAGACCAGCCACCACGTCGGGGAGTTGCGCGTGGGCACCGGAGGGCTCCACGGCGTAGCTGTAGAAGCTGTAGCGCGCCAGCACGAACTCGTCCGAATCGGCGTCCTGCGGGAAGTACCACTCCATCACGACGCCGACGAGCGAATCTGAGGTCGTCATCCGCCCGCACGCCATGGCGAAGCCGCCATCCGTCGTGTACTTCGCGGTGTCGATGAACAGATCACCCTGCGCGCGGTAGCCGAACTGGCCCGGATCGTTGCGGTCGAAGAAACGATGATAGACCACCGTGTCCCCGACCGGCTGCGGACCATGCGCCACCAGCAGCGACGCATCGAAGATGGTCGTGCTGGAGTCACCCCACCGCCACAGGCCGCCCTCGTCGTCCTGCGACCCAAACCGGGCGTTGGTGCGCACATCCAACTCCAATGAGCCGATGTGGTCCCCGGGGGCCTTCACCGCAGTGTACACGCCCGTCTTCAAGTTGTCGTCCTGCGGGCAGAAGAAGTCGTCGACCACAAAGAAGTCGATCGGATAGTTCTGCGGCGAGGCCACGTTCGGCGCATCGTGCGTGATCCGGATCGTGTCCTGATACAACCCCTGCGTCGTGATCCCCACCGCGCTCATCGTCACCGAAAAGATGATGTCCGGATCGCCGGCGTTGATCGTGTAGGGGCCGCTCGTCCCCAGAGTCAACCAGGACGCGCCCAGCACCTTGCTGATGTTCCCGGTCATCGTCGCGTTGCCCAGGTTGATCAGCGTGAACGTCTCGACGTTCGTCGCACCACGATCCGCATGGTACTCGCACTCCGGAATCGCCGTGATGAATCCGGCGTAGTTCGCCGCAATCACCGGACATACGTTGGGCGCATCCGTCGTGCCGCCCGGGAACCGCAGATACATGAACCGGTTGATCTGCCAGGTCCCCTCACCCTGCGGAATGCCGCCCGCGTCGTTGTCCTCGATGAAGGAAACGTCGATGTCGTGCACATACGGGCCAATCGTCGCCCAGTGCTCCGACCGGCAGACCTCATCCGGACGCGGCGGATTGGTCTGTCCCGCCGGGGTCGCGCCGGGGTTGCATCCCGGGGTCTTGGTGTTGGTGATATTCACCGGCGGCGCCCAGGTCCGGCCACCGGAGTTCGACACCGACAGGTACAACTCACCGTTGTAGTAGTCGGCCGCCGAGGCGTCCGCCTGCGAGGTCGGGTCCGAACCGCCCAACTGCGTGTACACGACATACACGTAGTTCTTGTTCGACCACGCACCGCCCTGGCAGAGCGTCCCGCCGTCGCCGATCCCCATCGTCACCTTCGCCAGGTGCAGATTGAAGGCGCCGGTCGAGTGCAGATTCTCCCAGTACCCCAGCGCCACCGGACGAATCTGGAACGCCGAGTCGGACCAGTGACGGATGGCAATGTCGTAGCTCTCGTTGGCCACGCGCTGCTCGTCCCACACGAAGTGCAGGTATCCCGACAGGTCATACCGGACCGAAGTGTGACCCCACGCCTGCGGACCGGTCGGGCTGTTGTAGTTCGTGATGATGTTCTTGTTCGCCGGGCCGAGTTCGGTCCCGGAAATCCAGCCGGCGCCCTCGGTCTGCGACTCGTAGTAGGCGATGTTCAGGTTCCCGCTGGAGAACTCCCGATCCGTGCACATCCCAATCGCCACCTTCTGGCTGTTGGGATCGGCCGCGACGACATAGGCCAACCGGCCGTTGGAGTCGATCGCCACCGGACCGATCCAGTTCGTGCCGTCGAACCGCCAGTACACGATGCGGTCCCGCGGGTCCTCGTTGGCGCCGTGCGATACCGAGTGGTAGATGTCCGTTCCCGCACCGTTCTCCTGGATGCCCACGACCGGCCACAGCACCTCGCCGAACACCGGCGTGCTGGTCAACTCGTCGTCGATGTGCAACGCCGAACCCGGTGTCGGGAAGTACAGGTGCCATGACGAGTACGGGCTGCCCGCTTCGGCCTTCTGGTGGAACGACGCATGCCAGGCGTTGTCACCGTCCGGCTCGCCGCCGCAGTAACCGCCACGGGCAAAGACGCCCAGAGAGATCGTCACGCCGTTGTACGGCTGGTTGAACCCGCCCCCAATCGTGTAGGAGCTGTAGCTCACAAAGCGGTCGGCGTCCTCGATGTCTGGAGGGACCTTGTCCCAGAACATCCAGGTGAAGTGAACGATGGTCCCAGTGGCCCACCGACCGACTTCGTGGTGCATCGTGCTGTTGTGCTGGTAGTCGTAGCTGGTGTTGCCCACTGCCAGCGATCCGACCGGATCGGGCGGTGGCACACCGGCTGCCTGGAACATCGGGTTGACGGCGTAGCCGTTGTCGTTTACGATCGACATGCCCGAGCCCGCGGCAAACGGGTTCGTGCCGCCATCGACCCGATAGCCCCAACGAACGTTGGGCGTCATGCGATAGCGCTCGGTGTTCATCAACTGCTTCATCCGGCGCTGTTTGATCATCTTCTCGACTGTTTGCGGAGAATCGGCTGCCCACGCGGCCACGCCACCGATGGCGGCGGCCAGTGCCAGCACAATCCCCGTCCTGATAATCTTCCCCGTCATGCGTCTCTCCTTGAACTCGAGGCCTCGTTCCCATCCCGCCCCGCGGCGGAATGTTGTTCACTTCTCCTGTTGTATCGGCCACCGATCGAAATCGGTGAACGACCACCAGGTCGAACTGACTTGCCGATCCAACCCAAGAGTCTGTTGTGCGCAACCACCTCCCTTGCCCCAAGCCGTGGGCTTGATGTTTGATCGTTAGCGAATGGTAGACGTTCTGCCAAATCTCTCAGAAAACGTACTCACCTGCACAATCCGGATATCGCGATTGACGATGCGCTATCGGGGCGACAGTCTTCCCCGTATGGTCCAATCAGTGCCTGCCGACACGCGGTCCGGGGAGAGGACCCGGACGAAGGGGCAAGTAAATGGGAGTAAGCTGGTTCCGAAAAAACGCGGTCTCGACCGAGGTCAACCCTGTTGTCTCAATGGTCCTTGGCGTCGTTCCGGGCCATCTAACCCGATTAATACAATAAGGCTAAGTTGCCCGTTGTCAAGCGGTATTTGCCGCCCGGAATCCAACAAACGTAAGGGTCAAGGGCCACCCGCGACGCGGCGGATTTCCGCCACGATTTCCGACGATTCCCGACGATTCCTGCACCCCCCTAAGGCAAACAGCACCCCCCTGTAACCCGTAGTCGGCATGGACGTATGTAAACGTCATGGGGGCGACTGGTTTCGACGGAGTCGCCGAAGGGAGGTTTGCCCGCCGAGGTCCCCAAGATCCTCGTTAAACCATTGGGACACAACGAAACGCAGACGACTATTCGTATGCGCTGGCTGCCTAATCTCAGGTAGCCCGACGGCTCAGGGGCCCGCCCTCGGCGCCTGACCGCTCGACGATAAGGAGGGATAGCTGGACGCCGCTCCCGGGAGCATCCGGCGAAGCTAAACCGGGATGGCTCTGCCGGGAGCCTGTCGCTCGGCGCCTGACGGGGCGAGATACAAACGACCGACTACGCGGGTAGACGGCCTCTTGTAGGCACTTTCGGACGGGGGTTCGATTCCCCCCGCCTCCATTCTGCGCCGCGAGGCGCCTCGCGCCTCGCTATGCAGAATGCCCTGCAAAGCAAACGGCGCCTGAGGCGATGCTTGCGAAGCAGGGCGGATACCATCCACTGGAGTCGCATCAGTGAAGTACGTCTATCTCCTCCGTAGTCTCTCCAACCCGACAGAGACCTGCATCGGTATTACCGACGACCTGAACCGCCGTCTGAACGAGCACAACACCGGCAAGTCCGTGCACACGTCCAAGAATGTGCCTTGGGAAGTCGAAGTCGCCATCCGGTTCAGGGCCGATTCGTGCGCGGTAGCATTCGAGCGATACTTGAAATCCGGCTCCGGCCACGCGTTCGCAAAACGACACTTCTGGTCCTGAGCCCTTGGCAATCCCGCAGTGGTTGAGGAAGACCACATAGACCAACCCCACACATTTTGCCCTGGTTGCGGCGCACGGCTGACGGCACGTTGTGAGCTGTGCCCGGCTTGCGGCCACAACGTACTTGATTGGTTCGACCGACTCTATCCCGTTGATGCGAAACACCCACCTGACTCCGGGACGGCAGGCTACATCTACGTGCTGAGAAACCCGCGTCATTCCCCGGACCTGTACAAGATAGGCAAGACCAGCCATCCTCCTGAGGAGCGGGCCAGTGAACTATCGGAGCCGACCGGCGTGCCCGGCCGCTTTGAGGTTGTCTACGAGGAATTGGTCAGCGATCACCATTCTGCGGAACGGAGGATCCACGAGGAACTGTCGGAGTACCGCGTTGAGAGGAGTGAGTTCTTTCAACTGCCGTTGAAGGACGCGTTGCGAGTGGTGGTCAGAATCTGTGGCTGCTATCCCATCGACCAGAACTCCGACTTGTCTCAGGACACTACGGATGGACGGATAGACGCGCGCCCAAGGGAGAACGAGCCATCTCCTCAACGAGGTCTTGAGTCTGTCTGCCAGTCATGTGGTGGGCGGTATGTTGTGGCGGGGAAGCGAGTGGATTCATGGACTCGTTGTCCCCATTGCGGACGGGTCCAAGGCGATGGGGCAGACGGCGGTGTGCGGTGGTTTCGGTAGGTTCGTGGCCGCTGACAAACAGCGCAGGAAGTGATCACGATTCGGGCGGAGTGCCCATTTGGCACCATGTCCTGTATTGCATCCGGTCGCGATTTGGCCACAGTACCACTTAACCCCATGTCCCGTATCGCAAAACGGGGGTCCGATTCCCCCCGCCTCCACCAGTTCACTTCGTTGCGCGTCAATATGTTACGAGACGGACGGGGGTCTTGTCCCCCCGGTCGCCCTGCTATATCGTTCAACCGCATCGGATAACGCGGAATAATCCTGGTCACAATCTGGCCACACTACATGGGCACGGGTAACCCGTGGCCTAGTCAATTCTCTTCCACGAATTGGCTTGACAGTCGTACTCAAATTGAGATCAATTGATCTCAAGATGAGATCAACGAGTCCATCGCAAAGACCGAAGCGAACGGCAGGTGAGATCCTCTTCTCCAAGATCCGCAGGCAACTGCTCACGACCTTTCTGTCCACCCCTGACCGCCGCCTGTATTTTCGCGAAATCGCCCGGCTTGTCCGAGGATCGCCTGGCACCGTACAGCGCGAGCTGGCTGCGCTCACGCAGGCCGGGGTTCTCAAATCGGAACTCGTCGGCCGTCAACGCTATTACTCGGCCGAACGCGATTGCCCCATCTTCCCAGAGCTTCGTGCGATCGTTGTGAAGACCTTTGGCATCGCCGACACCCTCCGGGCCGCCTTACGTCCGCAATCGCGCAAGATCAAGATCGCGTTTGTCTACGGGTCGATCGCCTCAGAGACCCAGACAGGACGCAGCGATGTTGACGTTATGGTCATTGGCGGTGTGAAGCTGCGCGACCTGGCCTCTGCATTGGAGAAGACTGAGCAAGTGTTGGGCAGATCAGTCAATCCATCGGTGTTCTCGCAAAAGGAGTTTGTCGGGAAGATTCAACAGAAGAACCACTTCGTTCTCAGCGTGCTGGCTTCAGACAAGATCTTCCTCATCGGAGGTCCAGATGAGCTTGGCCGACTGGCTGAATAGCGGCTGGCTGAAAGCCCACACGACCAGCGCCGCCGAGGTGAAAGCGCTCCTGGAGAAAGTCGATCGCGACATTGCGGAAGCCGGGAAGTCCGAGATTTCCGCCGACTGGCGGCTGGCCATTGCATACAACGCCTGTCTCGGCTGTGCCACGGTCGCCCTGCGCGCCAGCGGATACCGCGCACCTGAAGGCGACGGCCATCACTACCGCACAATCGAGTCCTGGAGATTCACTATGAAGCCACCTGCCGGGTTGATCCCCACCCTCCACGCATTTCGGAAGAAGCGGAGCATCGTCAGCTATGATGCAGCCGGTACGGTTTCGGAGACCGAGGTCGCCGAGGTGCTGAGGCTCGCGCGTGAACTCGCGAAGTTGCTTAAGGACTGGCTGAAGACGCATCATCCTGAGCTGCTATAGACACACCCACAGCGTCGGCCAGACGGGTGCAGAATGTGGTCACGATTTGGCCACAGTACCACTTAACCCCATGTCCCGTATCGCAAAACGGGGTTCGATTCCCCCCGCCTCCACCAATCAAGTTCATCCTGATTGAGTCATTGTTCGTCAACCGTCAGTGTTCTGGCCGCTCTCTCGGACTGCTTGCACATCCGACGGGTGTCGAGTTGCCTGCGGCGTTCTTCCGAACCGCTGCAGGACGGAGTAAGACCGGCCTCACACAGATCTGGTGACAGGCAGCCCGGCTCGCCGAGGCAGGGCTCAGGCGATTCGTCCACCTCCCATTCACCGCTACACACTGCGCGAATCGCCTGTTGACCTCGCCAAACTCGCTCCCCCCACCGCGGCGCGCCACATGAGAACACTGCGCTTGAAATCCCCACGCTCCTTCTCGTAAGCCAGGGCTCCCTTTTTCGTTGAACTTCTCGCTCTGTCAGGGATTGTATGATTGGGAAAGGAGACAATCTCATGATGCGGAAGAATCTCGCGGCGGTGGGCACAGCGCTGGTGATGCTGCTCGGTGTCCTGGCGCCGAAGGACTCAGCGGCCAGAGAGATCGTGCGACCGGAGGAAATCAGAAGCAAGCGACAGGTCGTCTATGACGACGCCACGTACGCGAAGCTGGCAACGTTGTGGAAGGACTACTACGATGCCTTTCCCTCCGAATACGCCTACGCCAACTGGATGTATGCCGCGCGCTACGCAGGGGATGGAAATTACTCGCAGCTCCTGGCCGCGGGCCTGGAGAAATACCCTGCCAATCCCACTCTGCTCTACCTGAAGGCCTGTGAACGTCTTGGGGCGCATGATGACACGGCCGGTCGGGAGTATCTGGAACGCGCCGTCGCCATCGAGCCGGGTTTTGTTGACCCATGGTTTCCGCTGGTCACTCACTACATGGACTCCCGCGACGCGGAGCGTCTGGATTTGGCGCTACGTCGTCTGTTGGAGAGCGGGATCATCGCCGATGAGGTGATGGACTATAACTACAACCTACTGATCAGCTTGGAGGAAAACGCGATTCTCATCACCAACGGTGACAATGACACCTACCCCGGTTGGATTCTCACGCGCCTCCTGCACGTACGTCCGGATGTCAGCATTGTCAACCGCAGCCTGCTGAACACCTCGTGGTATCCGATGCGAATGATCGAACAGGGTTTGCCGCGGTTCATCGACGAGAAAGAGTTGGACAACCTGCGAAGCGCGATTCTCGAGAGAATGAAGAACAAGAAGATGCAGCCGTCGCCGGGAGGACCATTCGGCGATACGCTGATCCTCCGGATCATCGCCTCCGCGGAGCGTGCCGGACGCCCCGTCTTCGTGTCGAGAACTGTCCATGCCACCGACCGGCTGAAAGAGGTTGTCGCCAACGGAAGGGACCTGGGCCTGGCGACCCTTGTGACCGTACCCCGTATCCCCTACGGCGAACAACTCCAGACCGTATATGGCCGGTGGATCGGCGCCTTTCGAACCGGGGGACTGGACGGCTGGCGGCTGCGCCATGCACCCGAAACCGATGCCGGGCGAATGCTGGTCTCCAACTACGCGGGCGCCGCCGTGGCGAACTTGATGCCACTGAAAGAGCACGCGCCGAGCTTGCGCAGCGGGCTCTTCCACTGGTACGTGGAGCACGTGGAGAAGCTCCTGACTGATGAGCGTCGGGGCGAGACGGCGAGGGCATGGTGCGGCTCCTGCTGTTCTGAGATTGAGGAAGTCGAGGCATGGTGTAGGGAACAAGGCATATCGTGCCGGAATCCGAGCATTCATCGCTGACTCCAGGATGGGAGTACTTCCACCGGGCCCGTCGTGGAGACGATCGTGCATGGCGTGTTCTGATAAAAGAGCACCGGGCACGCCTCGGCGCGCTGGCGCTTCTCATCACCGGATCGGACGCGGCCGCAGACGACGTGGTGCAGGAGACATTCATCCGGGCATTGCGAGCTGATATCGGCCACCACCAGGGGACGGTGGGAGGGTACCTCGGCACCATCGCCTATCGGCTGGCGGTGAAGGAGACCGAGAGGTCGAGGCGAAACGTGAAGCTCGACGGGCAGGATCCACAGGACCATCGACAGAACGCGCTGGAGCGGATCCTGGCCGATGAACGTGATCGTCTCGTGGTCGAAGTGATTCGCGCGCTGAGTGCGGAACATCGCGATGTCTTGGTCCTGCGATTCTACGGGAGCCACAGCTATGAAGAGATCGCCGAACTCGTGCGGGCTCCGCTCGGAACGGTGAAGTCGCGGATCTTCTACGCTGTCAAGTCCTGCCGTCAAATGCTGAGACAGAAGGGGATTTTGGAATGAACCACGTTGATGAAGACGAGCTCTTGGCACACGCGTTGGAGGTCTTGCGCCCCGATGCGGCGAGTGTGATCGAAGCACACCTGGCAGCCTGCGCCGACTGTCGTGCGCGACTGGAGAGGATCAGGAGGGATCTGTGCACTATCGGGAGCGTCCGGCCCCAGTGGCAGGACGCGATGGCGTGGAGCCCGAGTCCAAGACGCCTGGCCCTGTATCCGCTTCTGCGGGCGGCAGCCCTCATTGTCTTCGGAATCGCCCTCGGAGTCGGCGGGTCCAAGTTGGTCGAGCGCGAGCCGGTGTGCGTGTCGCGCGCTTACCTCAATCCCTCCCCACCAGCCGATTCCATCTCAGGTTACGCCGCTTCTGATGCTACTCAAGCGGACCCGCGGCGATAAGCGCGTGCGGCGGTCGGTAACGGCCGGTCCGCCGTGGAGAGTGCTGAAGGAGTCTGTCCCCTGACTTTGCGTGTGCGCTTTTCGCTCACCGCCGGCGGCGGCAGCCTGTCGGGGTTTCAAACAACCCAGACTCTGGCCACCATCGGCTTTTTTGGTTGACTCCAATTGCACGGGCAAGTTAAATGCTGGTCTGGACTTGGAGCGATGGATCAGGGCCTGAAAGAGACGTTGTCACTGATCGCCGACGGACTGAATGAGTTCGAGGGGGCATTTGCGCGCGAGTTGGGCGCGCACGCCGGGATCATCGGGGCGATGTCGTCCCATGTCCTGGCCTCGCCCGGCAAACGCATCCGTCCGGCGATGTATCTCCTCTCCGCCTATGTCCATGGGGCCGATCATCCGGCCAGGGTGGACGGCGCGGTCGCCATCGAGTTGATTCACACGGCCACGCTGCTGCATGATGACGTCAACGACGGCGCCGACCAGCGCCGCGGCCGACCGGCGGCCAATCGGATCTGGGGCAACCTCGCCGCTGTCCTCATGGGCGATCATTTGTTCGCGCGGGCCTTTCGCGTGATGGTCGACTGCGGCGATCCGCGGGTTTTGCGGACGATTTCGGTCGCCTCCGAGCGCGTGGCCGTCGGGGAGCTTCTCCAATTGCAGGAGACCCACAATCTCGCCGTCACCGAACAGGAGTATATGCGCATCATCGGCGACAAGACGGCCTCGCTCTTTGCCGCCGCCTGCGAAGCCGGCGCCCTGGCACGAGGCAACGGCGCTTCGGGGGAACGGTTCCGGGCCTTCGGCGAGTTGGTCGGCTTGGGGTTTCAGATTGCCGACGATCTGCTGGATTTCGTGGGCGATCAGGCGCAAACGGGCAAGTTGCCGGGCAACGACCTCAAGGCGGGCAAGATCACACTACCTTTGATCTTCGCCCTGCGGCAGGCGGATGACAACGAGCGGCGCCGTCTCGCCCAGCTTCTGTCGACGGACAACGGGGCCAATCTCGGTGCCGTGTCCACGTTCGTCCGCGAACGGGGCGGCTTCGACTATGCGCAAAGGCGCGCCGACGACTTCCGCAGCCAGGCTTTGGCGCTGATCGGCGACATCCCGGACTCGCCGTACAAGCGGGCGCTCGAATCCCTGGTCAACCACTCCGTCAGCCGCCGGTCCTAAGGCTCTGTGTCGGCGTCCCGCGTGTGTCACTCCTTCTCCATCCCGGCAACGGGTTCCGTGACTGTCCGGCGATTTCCGACGAAGTTCCGCTCGCGATGCCGTTTCGAGTGTACAATCGACGCCGTGCCTGACCGTCTCAAAATCGGGCGGGACACGTATGCTGTTTGACATCGCCATGCTGCACCTGACGTCACCGCATTGGTTCGTCGCCGTCGCTGTCCTTGTGCTCGCGCTGGTCGCGATCTTCTTGTACTATCGCCGTACGATCCCGCCGCTGCGTTGGCCGATCCGGGGGCCGCTGGTCGCCCTGCGCGTGATCGCGGCGCTGGCGCTCTTTCTCGCCCTGGCCGAAGTTCTCTGGTCAGCGATTCGCAACGACACCCAGCCGGGACGATTGCTGGTCCTATGGGATCGTTCCGCCAGCATGCGCCAGACGGACGGCGGCGCGACATCTCGCTACGGCCGCGCGGCCGAATACATCCGGTCCGGAGTCGAGACGCAACTGGGTGATCGGGCAAGTGTCTCGATTTTGCCCTTCGATAGCCGCTTGTGGGAGCCAGAGGACAGGCTGCCGGACTCGTTGGGCACAGCGACCGCGATCGGCGATGTGCTGGCGGCCGTGCGGGACCGGACCAGTGGATCGGAATCGGCGCGGGCGGTGATGGTCTTGTCGGATGGGGCCAACAACCGCGGTATTGACCCGTCGCCTGCGGCGGCGGCACTGGGCGTCCCGGTGATCACGGTCGGGTTCGGCCGGCCCGGTGCCGGACAGGCCCGCATCGCCGAGTTGCAGGCCCCGGATCTCGTCTTCACCGGACGGCCCTTTGATGTCACCGTGCAGATTCAAGATGGCTCAGGCGGTGCTGGCGGCACAGCCACCATTCGTCTGACTTCAGCCGGAGTCACGCTGGCGCAGCAGATAGTCGCGCTGCCGGGTACCGGACAGCGGATTCCGATTGCGCTCAAGGGACAATTCGAAGCGCCGGGACTGCATGATGTGCACGCCGACGTCATTGGCGCCGATGGGCAGGCCGTGCCGGCCGCGGGACGCACCATCCTGGTGCGGGCGATGAAGGGGCGTCTCAAAGTACTCCTCGTCGCTTTTGAGTTGGATTGGGAATACGCGACGCTGCGCCGCTGGCTCGCCAAGCAGGCACGGGTCGAGCTGGTGGAGCACACGGTCGGGCGACCCGTGACCGGACAGCCCTTCCCTCCTTCTGCCGACTGGGCGGGGATCGATGTGGCGATCTTCCTGCACCCCAGTCGGGATGAACTGCAGTCGTACTGGGCACCGCAAATTCCCGCCATGTCCCAATCGGGAAAGGGTATCGTCTTCTTCCTCAATGACCACTTCGTCGATCCGGCCGCGTCACCCCCACCGCACCCGTTCGAATTCTGCCGCGTCCCGCTGGGAAAGGCGCATGGTGAGTTCCTCTCCGAGCCGGTCGCAACCCGGCAGAGCCACCCGCTGGTTCGTCTCGACCCCGCACTCGATTGGGAAGGGACACGCCAATTGTGGACCCAAAGACCCCCGTGGACCGGTTTGCTGGTCTTTGACACGCTCCCGCGGGACTGCGATGTGCTGGTTCGCACGGTCGTGAGTCCGGCCAGTGGACGCGATGTACCGGTCCTTTGGACACGTCCCATTCGGCGCGCGCGCAGTCTGACGCTGGCCGGCTCCCCGATGTGGCGCTGGGTTCCGCAGCGGGCGGCCGAAGGGCTGGCACCCCAGGAGTATGATGCCTTCTGGAGCAGCGCCCTCCGCTGGCTGACGCTGGCCGATGATGCCGACCGTCTGGCGGTGCGCACCGACCTGCCGGTCTATCATGCCGGCGAACCGATCGAACTGGAGGGATTGGTCTTCGACGAAGCGTACCGCTTTCTCGATCGTGCCGAAGTCACCGCGCGAGTCTGGCACGATACCGCAGGCGGCACGCCGTTCGGTGATACGGTGAAGGTCTATCTCAATCCCGGCAGTGGCGATCGCTTTGTCGGTCGACTCTCAGCTCTGCCGCCGGGGAACTACCGCTTTGACGGCACCGCGCAGGTCGAGGGGACAAACCTTTCGCTGACCGGTGGAATGTTCCGGGTCGAGCCGTATGGCTTGGAGCAGGAGTTCTCGGCCCTCGATGAACGCCTTTTGCGGGCGATGGCGCGCGAGTCGGGCGGAAGATACTACTCCGAATCCGAAGCGCCCACCGTGCTCGATTCGCTCGATTGGACACCGATCGTCCAAGAGAGATCCTACGAGATTCCCCTGGGGAACCACTGGCTCGTGCTGTCGATCTTCATCGCCGCCCTTTCGATTGAGTGGTTCATCCGCCGCCGCCGACAACTCTTGTAGGGCGGGCTCTGCCCGCCATGAGGGGTACGATTCGGAGAAGGCGGGCGGAGCCCGCCCTACAACACCAGACTGCGCGGACAAGGGGCTTCAGCCCCTTGACGGTGGGTGCATGGCACCGACCCCGCCTCGCAGAGAGATTGTCCGCCCGACAGAGCGAATGTGGTTACATTGTATCTCCGCGTCCTGAAAAACCGTTGACGACCCAACGGGTCCGTCGCTTCTTGCCTGCCCCCGCGAGGTCCAAGCGCATCGCGGGGTCGCCTGCCAGATCTGAAGGGGGTGCCATGCCGGAAATCGACCTGTGTGTCGCGCGCGAGATCCTCGACAGCCGGGGCAATCCTACGGTCGAGGTGGAAGTCGGTCTCGAAGATGGGTCGCTCGGACGGGCCGCAGTACCCTCGGGCGCATCGACCGGTGCGCACGAGGCGCTCGAATTGCGTGATGGCGATCCCGAACGCTATGGCGGCAAGGGCGTGCTCAAGGCGGTGGCGGCGGTCAATGAGACGATCGCCCCCGAGTTGACCGAGACGGGGATGGAGGCGCTCGATCAGGCCGACGTCGATGCATTTCTGATCGAACTCGACGGCACCAAGGACAAATCCAAGCTCGGCGCCAATGCGATTCTCGGCGTGTCGTTGGCGGTGGCCAAGGCCGCCGCCGAATCCTCAGGTCTGCCGCTGTACACTTATCTCGGTGGCCCGAATGCCAAGATCCTCCCGGTCCCATTCATGAATGTCCTCAATGGCGGCAAGCACGCTGACAATAATGTCGATTTTCAGGAGTTCATGCTGGTTCCGATCGGGTTCGACCGTTACTCCGAGGCGTTGCGGGCTGCTGTCGAGGTCTTTCATTCACTCAAGCGGGTGCTGAATGCGAAGCGATACTCCACCGCCGTCGGAGACGAGGGCGGTTTCGCCCCCGATCTGAAATCGAACGAGGAAGCGCTGACGGTCCTGATGGAGGCGGTCGAGCAGGCGGGTTACAACCCCGGTGAAGAGATCGTCTTCGCGCTCGATCCCGCCGCCAGCGAGTTCTACAACAAGAAGAGCGGGCACTACGAGTTAAGATCCGAGAATCGGTCGCTGACATCGGCACAGATGGTCGACTTCTGGGCCGATTGGGTCTCGCGCTACCCGATCGTCTCGCTCGAGGACGGCCTCGCCGAGGACGACTGGGACGGTTGGCGGCTGTTGACCGAACGTCTCGGCGAGGAGGTGCAGTTGGTCGGCGACGACATCTTCGTGACCAATCCGCAGCGGCTGCGCAAAGGGATCGAATCCGGCGTCGCCAATGCGATCCTGATCAAGTTGAACCAGATCGGCACCCTGACCGAGACGTTGGACACCATGGGGATGGCCTCGCGCGCCGGGTATGCCGCGATGGTTTCGCATCGTTCCGGCGAGACCGAGGACACGACGATCGCTGATCTGGTGGTCGCCACCGGCGCCGCCCAGATCAAGACCGGCTCGGCCTGCCGAACCGACCGGGTGGCGAAGTACAACCAACTGTTGCGGATCGAAGCGGCGCTGGGGAATCGCGCGGTCTACCTCGGGCGCGGCGCCTTCCGGCAGCCGTAAGCCTGAGAATTCGAGATATTGATGGGTCTCTTCCGCCGCCGCAAGAAACGCCGGTCACCGGCGCTGGTGACCATCAGCGAGTTCTCGTTGCGCGCCATGCCGCGCCGAGCGGGACTCCCGCCGCGCGCCCGCAAGGCGCTGTGGGTAACCGGCGGAATCGTATTGCTCTACTTGTTCGTCATCGGCGATCGCGGCGCCTGGCGGCTCTTGTCCCTGTTGCGATTGCGTCAGGAACTGGCCGCCCAGGAACTGTCCCTGTCCGCAGAACTGGTCGACCTGGATACGCGCCACCGTCTGCTCGAATCCGACACCACGTACATCGAGATGATCGCGCGCACCGAGTACCGCCTGTCGCGTCCCGATGAAACGATCTACGAGCTGACGACGCGTCCTGTGCGTCCCGCTCCGCCCAAAGGCGATGCCACCCCCTGAAGTCACCGAGGCGATCTGCCTGTCGGTGCAGAAGTTCTCCGAAACCTCCAAGATCGCCGTCCTGTACACCCGCGACTGGGGACGCATCTCCGTCGTCGCCAAGGGGGCCTTCCGCCCCAAATCGCAGTTCTGGGGACATCTCGAACCGCTGTCGATCGCCGAGTGCGTGATCTACAAGAAGAGTCGCGAACAGTTGCACCTGCTGTCGTCCTGCCGGGCGGTCATCCCGTGGTTCCCCTTGACCGCCTCGGTCGCCCGGGCCGGATACGGCTTCGCCGTCGCGGAATTCCTGTATCGCCATACATACGAAGAATCGGAACCGGCACTCTACCCTCTGGCCCGCGCCGCTCTGGAATCGCTGGCGCACATCCCAGAGGACCAGTTGGCCCGGCAATTCTGGAGCTTTCTGTTGGCGGCTGCAGGAACACTGGGATTCCGTCCGGAGTTCGCCGGGTGTGATTCCTGTGGACGGGCTCCGCGCGACGATCAACCGGTCATCTTCGATGCCGCCGCCGGAAAGATCATCTGCCGCGACTGCCGTCCGAAGCGGCCCGACCAGGCGCACCCGCACCGTCTCTCGTCGGCGGCACTGGCCGAGTTGCGATCCCGTCAGGAAGCGCCGATATTAGAGGCAAGTGCTCCGCCTTTGCCGGCGGGGACGCTGGAGGAGATCGCCGCGGCGGTCGAGGATTTTGTCCGCTATCATCTCGGCGGCGGACGCTTGAATGCGCTCGACTTCGCCCGGCGCATGGGATCGTATTGAACAACGAAACCACCCTATGTCATTCCGAGCGAGTCGTCGCCCGAAGGGCGACGACGACGAGAGGAATCTGCTGTTGTCCTATCAAGAGAAAGCAGATGCCTCACTCCGTTCGGCATGACAAGTAGTATATGAATGGTCGTGGACTTCCTTCGGCTACGCTCAGGACAAGCCGCCGACCGTCTGACATAACACATTCACGGAGGCCTCGTGGCGCAAACCGGCACCGATCAAACCATGGACAAACTCGTCGCGCTCTGCAAACGGCGCGGTTTCGTATTCGGCTCCTCGGAAATCTACGGCGGGCTCAATTCCTGCTGGGACTTCGGTCCGTTAGGGGTCGAGCTCAAGCGCAACATCAAGGAGCACTGGTGGCAATCGATGACCCACCGGCGCGATGACGTGGAGGGCATCGATGCCGCCATCCTCATGCATCCGCAAGTGTGGGTGACCTCAGGTCACGTCGCCGGTTTCACCGATCCCTTGGTGGACTGCAAGGAGTGCAAGGCCCGCTTCCGTCTCGACCAGATCGAAGAGGCGATGTGCGGCAGCCCCGCTTACAAAGGTCGCAAGGCGGCGAAGTGCCACGCCGAGGGCAAGTTCACCGAGCCGCGCCAGTTCAATCTGATGTTCAAGACCTTCATGGGCCCGGTCGAGGATGACGCCGCCATTGTCTACATGCGCCCCGAGACCGCGCAGGGGATTTATGTCAACTTCCTCAACGTGCAGGGACCGATGCGACGCAAGCTGCCGTTCGGGATCGCGCAGATCGGCAAGGCGTTCCGCAATGAGATTTCGCCGGGGAATTTCATCTTCCGCTCGCGCGAATTCGAGCAGATGGAGATGCAGTATTTCGTGAACCCCAAGGAAGACCAGAAGTGGTTTGAGTATTGGAAGCAGACCCGCTACGACTGGTATCTCGATCTGGGCATCCGCAAAGAGAAGCTGCGCTTCCACCAGCATGGCGCCGGTGAGCTGGCGCACTATGCCAAGGACGCCTACGACATCGAGTATGAATTCCCCTTCGGCTGGAAGGAGTTTGAGGGGATTCACAACCGCACCGATTTCGATCTGTCGCGCCACAAAGAAGCGACCGGCGTCGATCTCTCGTATTTCGAGGAAGAGACGCGCGAGCGCTTTGTCCCCTACATCATCGAGACCTCAGCGGGCGCTGACCGGACTGCGTTGGTCTGTCTGGTCGACGGCTACCGTGAGGAAGTCGTGCGGGGCGAGCAACGCACCGTAATCGCGCTCGATCCGCGTCTGGCGCCGATCAAAGTCGCCGTCTTCCCCCTCGTCAATCGTGACGGCATGCCGGAGATCGCGCTCAAACTCGACGCCGATCTGCGCAAGAAGTTCAAGGTCTTCTACGATGACAAAGGTGCAGTCGGCCGCCGTTACCGCCGCATGGATGAAGTCGGCACCCCCTTCTGCGTCACCGTCGACTCCCAGACCCTGGAGGACCAAACCGTCACCATCCGCGACCGCGACTCGATGGAACAGGTCCGCGTCGCTATGGACCGCCTGTCGCAGTGGCTGGGGGAGCGGGTCTGACACTGGCCTCTGTGATCAGGTGCGAGGGCTAATCGGGGCTCAGCGCTGAGGCGGCTTCTCGAAGAGCTCAACGCTCCTGAGCAGAACGTCGGCTGGCACCACACACCCGATGCCAAGGTTCTCCGTCGATCGGAACTGACTCTCGGGGGACTGCCTCAGTACATCCAGATTCTCAAAGATCAGGCCCACGAGACTCCCTTCGAATGCCCTGGTGCGGGGATCTGTCTTATCAAGAAGAACTGGGCTTCCGCTCGATCCTTGGAATACGTTCGCATCCAGAAGGACCTGTCTGGGGTCCAGGCCTATTGCGGCAATTCGTCCGAACCGTACGACCGGGACCTTTGATCCCACAGAAAGGCCCGCAGGGTAACCAGCGAACACGACCGGAAGTCCAACGCAGAGGCTGTCGACCGGGACCAATTGGTTCTTCTTCACAAACCAGAAGCGCCATGTCGCTGGAAGTCCCCTGACGATCAACTCCCGCCGGATCGGGATCCACGCACAGTCGTAGGAAGGGTCCGATACGTAGTAGACCCTTTGCCCAGCTTCATGGGGGACCCACCTGAACTCCCATCTCCTACGATTGCAGTCACCGTCATAGATCCCGAGTTGAACCTGGACCGAATCGCTGCCTTGCACCACGTGCAGCGCGGTGAAGAACAGAAACATGTTGGAATCTGCAGTGCCCATCAAGAATCCGGAGCCATACTTCGTGCTGTCCCCGTGTGACACGACGTAGCAAACAGGCAGCTCCCAGCTCTTAATGACCTCCTTTTGTTCTACAACACTCCAAGGTTGACTGCGCAGTGGCGTCGCGGCTCCAGAATACAAGAAGAGTGCGATGGCAGCGCTGCCGAAAAGGGCGGCCATTCTCCGAACCCTGTCGTTATGTCTGCTACCCACGGTGGTTTTCTCACCTCGAAGTCACGCCCACCGCGCAACCCATCGCGCCCTTTCTCGCCCGGCCGATGAGGGCGGCGGTGTCCTTCGAAGTCCTTGGCAGAATATGTCATGCCGAGCGCAGCAAGGCATCTGCTTTCTTAACAGCGGCAAAACAGCAGATCCCTCGTGTCGTCTCTCCGCCGCAGGTGGAGAAACTCGCTCGGGATGACATGGGACTGGGAATCGGCTATATAGCAGCGTCCATGGCCCTCTCCTCCCCCATCGAATGGACGAACTCGACCTGGAACCCGGTCACCGGGTGCGACAAGGTCAGCCCGGGATGCAAATTCTGCTATGCGGAGCGCATGGCCAGACGCCTGCGGGCCATGGGGTCGGAGAACTATCGCAATGGCTTCGAGCTCACGATTCATGACAATGCCCTTCCCCTGCCGCTACTGTGGCCGAAGCCACAGACGATCTTCGTCAACTCGATGAGCGATCTGTTCCACCGCGATGTGCCGTTGGAGTTCATCCAGAAGGTCTTCTGGGTGATGCAGGAGGCGGGCTGGCACCAGTTCCAGATTTTGACCAAACGCGCCGAGCGTCTTGCCGAGGTCTGGCGTCAGTTGCCGTGGCCTAGGAACGTGTGGATGGGCGTGAGCGTCGAAGACCACAGGTACGTTCACCGCGTCCACTACCTGAAAGAGGTCCCGGCGGCGGTGCGCTTCCTCTCAGTCGAGCCGTTGCTTGGTCCGATTCCCAGGTTGCCGCTTGATGGGATTGACTGGGTCATTGCCGGCGGCGAATCCGGCCCCGGTTGCCGTCCGATGCAGGCCGATTGGGTCCGTGATATCCGCGACCAGTGTCTTGTCAGGGAAGTTCCGTTCTTCTTCAAACAGTGGGGCGGCGTCCACAAGAAGCGACAGGGACGCGTTCTCGATGGCCGCACCTGGGACGAAATGCCGGAGCCGGACAGGGACAGACAGGTGGCCGCTCGGAGCCGCTCGGGTCTAACCACAGCGGGCTGAAAGCCCCCTGTCCGCGAGAAGCGAATCCTTGAGGACAGGGGTTTTCAACCCCCTGTTGTGCTGACCGCGTCGAACCGCAAGGGCCTGAGGCCCCCGGCCCTCATCGCGATAGTTCGCGGTGACGGAAGCAACTGACCAGGTGGTCATTCACCATGCCGGTGGCTTGCATATGAGCATAAACGATCGTGGGGCCGACGAAACGAAAGCCGCGCAGCCTGAGATCCTTTGACAGCGCCTCCGCCTCGGGACTGATGGCGGGCAGTTGCTTCAGTGTTCGCCAACGATTCACAATCGGCCGACCGTCGACGAACCGCCAGACATACCGATCAAAACTGCCGAACTCGTCGACGACCCGCAGGAACGCCCGCGCATTGCCGATGGCCGCCTCGATCTTCAGACGATTGCGGATGATCCCCGGGTCCGCAAGCAACCGTTCGACCTTACGCCTCGTGTAGTGCGCGATCTTCTCCGGATCGAGACCATCAAATGCCCGGCGGTAGTTCTCCCGCTTGTGCAAAACCGTCCGCCACGACAGCCCGGCCTGCATACCTTCCAGCACGAGGAATTCAAACAGCCGGCGGTCGTCATGGAGCGGTTTACCCCACTCACGATCATGGTACTCGATCATGAGCGGATCATCAGTCGGCCACGGGCAACGCGTCTTGCTGGGCACCTTCCCCTCCTGAGGACAGGGGGTTTTCAACCCCCTGCAAGAAGAGGTTCTCGTGTAGGTCGGGAACCCCGCTTGCGGTGAGCGAAGTCGAACCGTGCTCCAGACACCATCCGTCAGGAGCGCAGGGCTCCTGACCAACGACTGCAAACCCAAAATAGAATCAGGGGGCTGAAAGCCCCCTGTCCGCACGCGGTATGTCGTCGGATCTTGGTGCCGAAGGCGGGATTTGAACCCGCACGGGTCTCCCCACCACCCCCTCAAGATGGCGTGTCTGCCAATTCCACCACTTCGGCGTGCCTGCAGGCACTTGAGGACTGGCGCGTCCTGCGCTCACATTATCCCCGACGTCACCCGAGGGTCGGTGGCGCCGGGCAAGACGGCACTATCGTTTTCCTGAATCCCCCGGCGGCGTCTGCTGCGGCGTTTCGGGATTCAACTGGTCGATCGGCGTCGCCTCCTGGCCGGATGGCTGCTGTGCCGGCTGACCCTGCGGCTGATCCTGCGTCACCGGTTGCTCGACCGGGGCCGGCGCCTGACGCGCCGCCTCTTCGACTGCGCTTTCACCGCCGCTGACCGCCCGGGTCCCGACCGCCGGACGCATGAATCCCAAGACCAACGCCGAGGAGAAGAAGGCAATGGCCAGCACCGTGGTCGCCTTGGACAGAAAGGTCGCCGCGCCGCGGCCGCCGAAGACGGTCCCGGTCAGCGATGAACCGCCGAATGCCCCGGCCAATCCTTCGCCTTTGGCCGACTGCAGCAAGACCGAGATGATCAACGCGCAGCAGATGATCAAATGCAGTGCGATCAGTAAACCGTACACAACTCCTCCTTACGCGCCCATCACTGAATAGAAAAAGCAGATTCCTCGCTTCCCTCAACTTCGTTCGGGACAAGTCGCTCGGAATGACAGTGGATTCATTCGGATTCTATGTGGCGGCGCGGGCGATGGCCACGAATTCATCGGGATCCAGTGAGGCGCCACCGACGAGGCATCCATCGATATCGGCTTGCGCCAAGAGCGTCGCGGCATTGGCCGCCTTGACTGATCCGCCATACTGGATTCGCACCCGCTCAGACAACTCTGATGAATGGACGCGCGCGACCCAGCCACGGATGAACCGGTGCGCCTCGCCCGCCTGCTCGACGGTCGCCACGCGACCGGTACCGATGGCCCAGACCGGCTCGTAGGCAATGGTCATCAGCGACATCTGCGCCGCGGTCATCCCCGCCAGTGAACCGGCCAGTTGCGATTCGAGCACGGCAAAGGTTCGGCCGGTTTCCCGCTCCTCCAATGTTTCGCCCACACAGACAATCGGCCTCAGTCCGGCCGACAGTGCCGCGTGGGCCTTCCTGTTGATCCCCGCGTCGGTCTCGCCAAACAGTTGGCGCCGCTCGGAGTGTCCCAAGATAACCAAAGTGCACCCCGCGGTCAACAACATGGCGGCTGAGACCTCTCCGGTGAACGCTCCCGATGCCGCCTCATGCATGTTTTGGGCGCCCAATTGGATACGGCTGCCACGTAGGCAGTCATGCGCTGCGGACAGCGAGACAAAGGGCGGGAATACAGCGACATCGACCGGTTGTCCGGCAGCCTCCGGCCATGGCGCCAACCGTGCCATGAGGGCCTCACAAAGCTCGCGTGTGCGCGGAATATCGCAGTTCATCTTCCAGTTGCCGGCGATGAAAGGGGTGCGAGGCATCTATTCGTCGTCTCCCCTGGGTGACGCAGGGGGCTGAAAGCCCCCTGTCCTCAGAAGCTCGACTTCACATGCGCGGACAGGGGGTTTTCAACCCCCTGCCATGTCATCGGTCATTCAGCGCTGCCACGCCGGGGAGGGTCTTCCCTTCCAGAAACTCCAGCGAGGCCCCGCCACCGGTCGAGATGTGGGAGATTTTGTCGGCAACTCCGACCTGCTGCACCGCCGCGACCGAGTCGCCCCCACCGATCACAGACGTCGCCCCGCCACTGGTCGCATCGGCGACCGCATGTGCGACCACTTTTGTCCCGGCATCGAAGGGCGGTGTCTCGAACACACCCATGGGACCATTCCAGAAGATCGTCCCCGCCTGTTTGAGTTCAGCGCTGAAGGACTTGGCGGTCTGCGGGCCGATGTCATACGCGGCCAAGTCGGGCGGTATCTGACCAATCCCGGCAATGACCGGCTTCCCGGTCCCATTCAGGTCCGGCGCCGCCACGCAGTCGGAGGGGAGCAGGAGACGTTTCTTCTCTGCCGTGGCGCTGCTCAGCACCTGACGCGCGGTGTCGAGCAGTTCATCTTCCACGAGGGATTTTCCGATTGCGCGTCCTTGCGCTTTGAGAAACGTGAACGCCATCCCGCCGCCGATCAAGAACGTGTCGACCGTCTTCATCAGGTTGGTCAACACTTCGAGCTTGCCCGAGACTTTCGCCCCGCCCAACAAGGCCACCATCGGCCGCTTCGGGACGTTCAGCAGCCGGCTGAGGTATTCGAGCTCCTTCTGCATGAGATAGCCGGCCACGCAGGTCTCAATGTGGTGGGTCACCCCCTCCGTGGAGGCATGGGCGCGGTGTGCGGTACCAAACGCGTCATTGACATAGCTGTCGCCCCATGCGGCCAACTGCCGGGCGAATTCCACGTCGTTCTTTTCCTCGCCGGGATGGAACCGGAGGTTTTCCAGGAGGCAGAGCCCACCATCACCCACGTTGTCCACAACCGCGGCGGCCTTGGGCCCTATACAATCTTCCCCGAACGGCACTGTCGTCTCCAGCAACCCGCCCAAGTGTCGTGCCACAGGGGCCAGCGAGTATTTCTCCTCCGGCTTCCCCTTCGGACGGCCCAGATGCGACACCAACACCGTGCGCGCCCCCGAGTCGCGCAGCTTGCGGATCGTCGGCAGTGAAGCGGTCAAACGGGTATCATCCGCCACCCGGCCGTCTTTCAACGGCACATTGAAATCCACGCGCACCAGGACGCGTCGTCCCTTGAGCGGGATGTCGTCGATGGTCTTCTTGTTCATCACTCAAACGCGGCTCGGCAGGAGCCTCGCCCTCCCGCGACAGTTGTGTTCAATCATCCATCCGCGCCAGCATCTCGACGGTGCGGACCGAGAATCCCCACTCATTGTCGTACCAGGACAATACCTTGACAAGGTTCCCTTTGGCCCGGGTCTCCATCGCATCAAACACGGACGAATGTGGATCGCCGACGACGTCGATGGAGACAATCGGCTCATCACAGTAACGCAGGATTCCCTTCATGGGACCCTGTGCGGCTGCCTTCATGGCGGCGTTGATTGCTTCTGCGGTCGCCGGTTTGGTGGTGACGCAGGTCAGATCAACCAGCGATCCATCCGGCACCGGCGCCCGCACGGCAATCCCATCGAGTTTCCCGTCCAACTGCGGAATCACCTGCCCGATCGCCTTGGCGGCTCCGGTCGACGTTGGGATGAGTGACATCGCCGCCGCCCGTGCCCGCCTGAGGTCCTTGTGCGGCAGATCAAGGATGCGCTGATCGTTCGTGTATGCATGGATGGTGGTCATGAATCCCGATTCGATTCCGAACGTGTCGACCAGAACTTTCGCCACCGGTGCGAGACAGTTGGTGGTGCAGGAGCCGATCGAGATGATGATGTGCTTTTGGGGATCGTAGTCCTTGTCGTTGACGCCAAGCACAAAGGTGCCATCGCCCTTCTTGGCCGGCGCCGAGATGAGGACACGCTTGGCACCCGCAGTCAGGTGGGCCGCGGCCTTGTCGCGATCGGTGAACAACCCGGTCGACTCCAGCACCGTCTCGACACCGAGCTCCTTCCATGGGAGCTTGGCCGGGTCGCGCTCGGCGGTCACGCGCACATGGTGTCCATTGACCACCAGTCCCTTGTCGTCCGCCGTGATGTCCGCGTCCAACCGACGGTGGACCGAGTCGTACTTCAGCAGATGCGCCAGCGTCCTGGCATCGGTGATGTCATTGACGGCGACGATCTCCAGATCCTTGCGCCCCATGGCGGCGCGGTACACCAACCGCCCGATCCGCCCAAATCCGTTGATCCCGATCTTGATCGCCATGCACCCTCCCTGGAATCTTCTGCGACCGCGCGGTTCGGCCAGCGCCCCCGCGATCAGCGGTAGAGATAGGCAATGCCGACGAGCACTTGAGTTCCCGAGTAGTCGCGAACGCCAAACAGCTCCTGATCGAACTTGACGTATTGGTATTTCACGGTTCCGACGATTGCCATGCTTGTGCCCAGAAGCCAGGTGGCGCCGCCTCCGGCATAGTACCCCCAGGCCGTGCGCGAACGCGACGCGGTCCCCACGGCGTAGAGATCCTGGGTGACCACATCCAGACGTTCGGTCCCGATCACGAGCGATCCGCCGGCGCGGAGGAACGGCTGCAGTCTGGTCTTCTCCTTCTTCGCCAATGGGAACACGATCATTCCTGCCCCAAGGGGGTAGAGCGTGGCGTTGCCCAGCGCCGATCCACCGGTCACGCTGGCGCGCAAGTCGCCCCGGCTAACGGCACCGAAGTTCAAATCGAGATTCAACGCCCCCGTCAGATGCGGCTGATAGAAAAGCTCCAAATGGAAGGCGGTGCCGCTGGCGGACAGCCGCACGTCGGATTGTACAAAATCGTCCTGCAAGTTGCCGGAGAACCATGGCCCCAACTGCCCACCCACCAGTGTCTTTCCCCAAATCCCGGGCGTGGGCGGCATCGCCGGTGGCGGAATCCCGCGCATGCGGTGTTGGGCGGATGCCGATGCGACGGTCAGAACTGCAACCGCAATGAACACCGCCACCCCGACCATCTCTCGAAGGGAGAGGGGGAACGATAACCTCTCCCTCCGGCTTGCCCCGAGCGCACTCGAGGGGGAGAGGTCGATCCGTCCGCAGGACGGATCGGGTGAGGGATTCCACGATTCGTTCATCTTGCTCGAAGCTCTATCAATGCAGCGTGTCATCGCGTCATCACCGTCATGCCGACAGCCAGCCAAAAACCAGACAAATCGAAATCGGCCTCATCAGTGTAGTGCAGTTTGGCATAGCGGTACTGCAGATCGACGAGCAGGCCCAGCTTCGGCGCCACATAGTACTCGCCGCCGACGCCGACGAGGAACCCGAATCCCCCCTTGGTCCCCTCGCTGTAGATCCTCCGCCCGACTCGCGGGTGGACGACATTGGGGGACTCGCTCGCCACGATCAGTGACAGACCGCCACGGGCATAGATATTGTGGGGGCGTGGGTGTGCCCCGAAATCGTGCATCGCGCGCGCCCCGACAAACATCGGCAAGAAATCGACCTTCCCGTCCCCCAAGAGAATGCGCGCCAGACTATCGGTCGCCGGTACATCCTCGCGCACGCCGGCGACCTGGACATCCGATCGACGCGACCAGCCGATTCCTCCCTCGGCCCACCACGCGCCGCGGATGTGGAACATGCCGGACAACTCAACAAATGGAATCACCGTGCCGTCTTCCGTCACCGTGGCGGCATAGACCGTATCTTCCGGCGCCTGGAAGTCGATGCGACCGAGGACACCGGAGACATCGCGCTGCGGCCAGGCTCCGAGCCGCAGACTGAAGCGATCACCTTGTCGCCGGGCGGCGGTGCCAGGCTCTGCCGTCGCCAGCGTCGAAACCAATACCATGGTTACAGCCAGGACCCGATGCCCGCGAAGAGGAACACGGCAACCAGACACCTGCATTACGTTGGAGATCCTCCCAATCGTCTGCATGTCCCTCCCGGACCGACGTGCCTGTCCCCAAGGTCTGAGCCTTGGCCGTCGGGTGACTATCCTCTTGGTCAGCCGAAGAAGACGGCTGCCTCCTCAAACAGCTCATGCGGAACGGTCTTGGTTCTTCCGGCGACCTCAGACAGCGGGACCGAGGTGATTTGATTGCCACGGAGGCACACCATACACCCAAACTGACCCGTCTCGATCAGATGCACGGCGTGCAGACCGTACCGCGTACACAAATAGCGATCAAAGGCCGTGGGGGTTCCGCCCCGTTGCACGTGACCCAGCATCACCTCGCGCGTCTCGTATCCGGTCCGCTTCTCGATTTCCCGCGCCAGGACCTGTCCGATTCCTCCGAGCCGCACATGTCCGAACTCGTCCTTGGCCAAATCCTGCAAAATGAGACTCCCGACCGAATCGTCGGTCTTGTCGACGGTGACCTTGGCCCCTTCGGCCACGACGACGATGGAGAAGTTTTTGCCGCCCTCGTGCCGACGCCGCACCAACGCGCAGACCTCATCCAGATCGGTCGGGCGCTCGGGGATGAGAATGGCATCGGCGCCTCCGGCGATTCCCCCCTGAAGCGCAATCCAGCCGGCGTGGCGACCCATGACCTCGACGACCATCACCCGTTGATGCGATTCGGTCGTCGTGCGCACGCTGTCGATGGCGTGCATCACCGTGTTGATGGCCGTGTCGAATCCAAACGAGTAGTCCGTCCCGGCCAGATCGTTGTCGATGGTCTTGGGTATCCCGACAATGGGCAGACCGCGCTCGGAGAAGGCATGGGCGACACCCTGCGTGTCCTCGCCGCCGATGGCGATCACGGCATCCAGCTTGAGATCCGAGACCTTCTGGAGAACCTCTTCGACCCCTCCGGAGCGGGTCGCGGGATTGGTCCGCGAGGTCTTTAGCAGCGTCCCCCCGAGTCCCAAAATGCCGGACATCTCATGGAGGGCCAGAGGACGGGTCTTGCCCTCGCGCATCAGACCGCGCCAACCTTCGAGAATGCCGGTCACTTGCCACTTGTTGTGCTTGATCGCTTTGACCACGACGGCACGCACAACGGCGTTAAGACCGGGGCAGTCACCACCAGAAGTCAGAATCCCGATGTGCATCGACACCGCAACCTCCCACATCTTGTCCGGGGCGTGTCGTTCTCCGGACAGTCAGGCAAGTATACCCCTTCCGGCGGGCATGTCAAGGCGGGGCCGCACGCCGCCGGCACAGCATTATACCCCTTCAACTCCATTGTCGGCCGCCACGCTCGCTTCGTCACTGCCGCCGGAGGCCATCCACTCGACAGGTCTGACTGCCGTTCGCACAGCCTGGCCATCGCCGAAGCGGAAGCGAGAAAACCTGTTTCTTCTCCGTGTTTCAGACGGTACAATGGCACGATGGGTCGGCCCCGGTGCCGTCCCGAATGGAATCATCGATGGTGAATGTCATTATTCCTGCGGCCGGAGTCGGAACTCGCCTCCGTCCGCACACGCACACAGCACCCAAACCGCTCCTGCCGGTGGCCGGGCAACCCATTCTCGGCCATATCCTCGACCGGATCGTCGGCATCCCCGATCTGGGAAGGATCTGCCTCGTGGTCGGCTTCCTCGGTGAACAGATTGAGGCGTTCGTTCACGAACATTACAAATTGGACGTCGATTTCATCCAGCAGTCCGAACTCCGTGGACTGGGGTATGCCGTCCACCTGGCGCTGGCATCACTCCCCGGCGATGATGCGCTCGTGGTGATTTTGGGTGACACCATCCTCGATGTAGACTTCCCGGCGATCGCCTCCGGCGACGAGGATTACCTTGGCGTGAAGGAAGTGGACGACCCGCGCCGTTTCGGTGTGGCCGAGGTTGCCGACGGCTTCGTGCAACGTCTGGTGGAGAAGCCCGCCGTCCCGCCTTCGCACTGGGCGGTGGTGGGGTTGTACGGAATCCGATCGACGCGGCTTTTCCGCGATTGTCTGGCGCAGGTTGTGCGACTCGGCGAGGGAGCCACCGGCGAGATCCAGATGACCGATGCGCTGCAAATGATGATCGATCATGGGGCACGGCTGCGCGCTGTCCCGGTGGAGGGATGGTACGACTGCGGCAAGCCGGAAACGTTGCTGGCGACAAACCGGCATCTACTGGCCAAATACCCGGCGCGCTATGCCATCGAGGGATCGGTCGTCGTGTCTCCGGTGTCGATTGCCCCGTCCGCCACTATTGAGCGGTCCATCATCGGCCCCTACGTGTCGATCGGCGAGCGGACGCGGATCACAGAAGCCGTGATCAAGAACTCGATCATCGCCGAGGATGCCCGGGTTTCAGGTTGCGTCTTGGAGGATTCCATCATCGGAGCGCATGCTTTGGTCGAGGGATTCGGCCGACGTCTCAGTGTGGGCGAATCCTCCGAAGTCGTGCTGCCTTAGCCCGGCCGCAGAGCGCATGAAGAGCACACCTTTGGAAGCAACCCTGTCATCCTGGGCGGAGCGAAGGATCTGCTGTTTCTCTCAAGTGAGTCAGTCACCTGTTGAGCGTACGAGGTAGTATGACCAACGACTTCCTGTTCACATCGGAATCGGTGACCGAAGGGCACCCCGACAAAGTGTGCGACCAGATCTCCGACGCCGTCCTCGATGACGTCATCCGTCAGGATCCGGCCGGGCGCGTCGCCTGCGAGACATTCGTCACCGTCGGCCTGGTGATCGTCGGCGGCGAGATCACCACGACCGCCTATGTCGACATCCACCGGCTCGTGCGCGATTTGTTGCGCGACATCGGCTACACCGACAGCGGCTTCAGCTACACCAGTTGCGCCATCTTGAATGCCATCGGGCCGCAATCGCCGGACATCGCCCAGGGAGTCGACACGGGGGGCGCCGGCGATCAGGGACTGATGGTCGGGTTCGCCTGCCGTGAAACGCCGCAACTGATGCCGCTGCCGATCATGTTGGCCCACCAACTGACCCGCCGCCTCGCCGAGGTGCGCAAACGCGGCATTCTCCCGTACCTCGGTCCCGACGGCAAGTCGCAGGTGACCGTGGAGTATCGCGGGGGGCGACCCGCCCGTGTCCACACCGTCGTCCTGGCCGCCCAGCACAGCGAGGCGATCCTCGATGCGACCGGGAAGCACATCACCGCCAATGCCCGCCGCCAGATCATCGATCAGGTGGCACGTGTCGTCATCGATCCGTCGCTGTTGGATGCCCAAACGATCTTCCATGTCAATCCCACCGGCAAGTTCGTCGTCGGGGGACCGCAGTCCGACACCGGAATGACCGGCCGCAAGATCATCGTCGACACCTACGGCGGCATGGCCGCGCACGGCGGCGGTGCCTTCTCCGGCAAAGATCCGTCCAAGGTCGACCGCTCGGCCGCCTACATGGCGCGTTACATCGCCAAGAACATCGTCGCGGCCGGTCTCGCCGACCGCTGCACGGTGCAACTCGCCTATGCCATCGGCATCGCCGAGCCGGTGTCGGTCATGGTCTTCTGCGACGACACCGAGAAGGTGCCCAACGGCCGGTTGGCTGAGTTGATTCGCAAACACTTTGACCTCACGCCGCGCGCGATCATCGACTACCTGCAACTCCGAAGGCCCATCTACCGCGCCACCGCCGCCTACGGCCACTTCGGCCGCGACGAGGAGTCATTCACCTGGGAGAAGACCGATCACGCCGCGGATCTGGCAAAGGACGCATAACGTACATAGTATGCCATCCAGTCACAGAAACAGTACCGTCGCGTTTGCAGGGGCGCACGGCTGTGCGCCCGACTCGCTGCCCCCCCCACCGATGTGGAGACTAACCGAAAGAGGAGTGACTGATGGACTACGACGTCAAAGACCTGACCCTGGCCGCGCCGGGACGGCTGCGAATCGAATGGGCCGAAAAACACATGCCGGTCTTGCGCCTCATCCGGGAGCGGTTTGCCAGGGAGAAGCCCCTCAAGGGCGTGCGCGTCGGCTGCTGCCTGCATGTTACGACCGAGACGGCCAATTTGATGGAAACGCTCAAGGCCGGAGGCGCGGAGCTGCGCTTGTGCGCCTCGAATCCGCTCTCGACACAGGATGACGTCGCCGCCTCGCTGGTCAAGGACACCAAGATCGGCGTCTTTGCCGTGCGCGCTGAGGACAACAAGACCTACTATCGCCACATCAGCGCGGTTCTCGCCAATGGGCCTCATATCACGATGGACGACGGCGCCGACTTGGTCAGCGAGCTGCATCGGGAAGGCAACGCCGGCGCCGGTACGGTATGGGCCGGGCTGGAGGAAACTACCACCGGCGTCATCCGTCTGCGCGCCATGGCAACGCAAGGGGTGTTGAAATTCCCCGTGATCGCTGTCAATGACTCCCAGACCAAGCACATGTTCGACAACCGCTATGGCACCGGGCAATCGACCATCGACGGCATCCTGCGCGCGACCAATCACCTCCTGGCCGGCTCCAAGTTCGTCGTCTGCGGCTACGGCTGGTGCGGGCGCGGCGTTGCCACCCGTGCCAAGGGCATGGGCGCCGATGTGATCGTCTGCGAGATCGAGCCGGTCAAGGCCCTCGAAGCGGTGATGGACGGCTTCCGGGTCATGCCCCTGAGCGAGGCGGCGCGCTTCGGCGACGTCTTCGTGACACTCACCGGCAATCTCGCCGTGATCCGCCGCGAGCACTTCCTGAAGATGAAGGATGGTGCCGTGGTTGCCAATTCCGGGCATTTCAACGTCGAAATCGAGATCGAAGCGCTGGAGCAACTGGCGACCAAGCGCCGCGTGGTCCGCCATGAAGTCGAGGAATTCACGCTCAAGGATGGACGGCGCATCCATCTTCTCGGCGAGGGACGGTTGATCAACCTCGCCGCCGCCGAAGGCCACCCGGCGATGGTGATGGACATGTCATTCGCCAATCAGGCGCTCGGCGTCGAGCATATCGTCAAGCACCGCGGCAAGATCCCAGCCGGTGTCCATGCGTTGCCCGAAAAGCTCGACAAGGAGATTGCCCGGCTCAAACTCAAGTCGATGGGTGTGAAGATCGACACCCTCACCGCGGCGCAGAAGAAATACCTCGCCGAGTGGACGATGGGGACGTAGCCCGGATCGAGGCTACCTTACTTGTCATCCCGAGCGCAGCGAGGGATCTGCTTTTGACGGGGAACAGCAACAGCAGATCCTTCACTTTGCCCCGCCTGATGGCGGGACTCGTTCAGGATGACATGGTTGTGCTCTCGTGGGTCGGTATGTCTGTGATTCGCCCATCCTCGCCATCATGACCATCCGCGACTTCCAAGCCCTCACCTTCGACTGCTACGGCACCCTGATCGATTGGGAGACCGGGCTGCTCAACTCCCTGCGTCCCTGGGCGGCCCGCCATGGCGTGCGCGTGTCCGATGAACGCCTTCTGGAGATCTTCGCCGAGGCCGAGGCACACCTGGAAGGGGAATTGCCCCGTGTCCGATACTCGGACATCCTGCGCAGCGTCCATGCCCGCATCGCGCAGGCCCTCAATGTGCCCGTCACGACGGCCGAGGCGGAGGCCTTCGCGCAATCGGTCGGCGACTGGCCGCCCTTTCCTGACACCGTGGCGGCATTGCAGGACCTGAAGCAGCGACATCGACTGGTCATCATTTCGAACGTCGACCGCGCCGCCTTCGCGCGCACAAATGCCATACTCGGCGTGGCGTTCGATGCCATTGTCACCGCTGAGGATGTCGGTGCCTACAAGCCCGACCCGCGCATGTTCGAGCGCGCGCTCTCCGTCCTGGCGGACATGGGCATTCGCAGAGACAGAACACTCCATGTCGCCCAGAGTCTCTATCATGATCACGTGCCCGCCAAGGCACTCGGCCTGGCGACCGTCTGGGTGGACCGTCGCCACGACCGACCCGGTTGGGGCGCGACTGCACCGCCCGGCGCCCCGATCAAACCCGACCTGGTCGTGAACAGTCTCGCCGAGCTGGCAGCGCATCCGTAGGGAACCGGCTCCCATCTGTAGGGTGCGTTCTCTGAACGCACCGTTCTCTGTCGGACGCTGCATGCGAAGCACGCACCCTACTTCTGCCCCTATAATCAGATTCACATACCAGATGTGCCACGGGTCTTCAGACCCGTGCTGATTGCATCCGTACATCGGGAGTTCACGGGTCTAAAGACCCGTGGCACCAAGCACTTGAGCCCTTTCGAGGTTATGAAATCCCGTTTAGCTTGTTTCTTGAGGTGCGGCTTCCGGTATCCATCTGCCATTGTCCCAGTAGTACTCTACCGGAGGGTTCTTCCAATACGGCGCACTCTTGTCTTTGGCATCATAGCTTCGGACACGGACTTCTGGCCTCACGCGCGCACCAGCGTGTTGCGTACGGTCAAGCCCAGCTTTTGCTCAAAACGTTGGCCAAGTCCAGATTTCCGTTGAACGTGTTACTCGCTTGGAGCAGCCACGCTCGCTTGCCAGAATAGGGATGAGAGGAATCGAGGGAAACCTGCCTCTCTTGCCAGTTTATTGTAGCCTCAACGTGAGCTTCGGCGTGGACATTCGATAGATTTGCAATCTCAGTATGAAACATCGGTTCTGTCTCGCATCTGTTTCTGACAGTCACAACGGGGCGCTTCTTCAGACCGACTTCCTCCTGTTGAAGCCTTACGATCCGTCGCGTTTCCCAAGCGTACCATACAACCGCGACGAGTGTGAGTGTGAGCACCGCGAACGTCAGCCATTGAATGCACATGGTAGTTCCTCCGGCGGAACTTCCGTTCTACTTCCGCACGCGCAGCAACACGGCGATCCCCGCCACCAGACAGATGAGGTTCGGCGCCCAGGCGGCCAGCAATGGCGACACCTCGCCATTGTGGCCCAGGGAACGGAAGATCTCATAGAGGACGCGTACCACAAATGAGATGAGCATCGCGATGCCGAAATTCAGCGCCATGCCCGACTGCCGGGTGCGCGCGGCAATGGGGAAACCGATCAGCACCACGATGAAATTGATGAATGGGAAAGCGAGCTTGAGCGCCAGCTCCGTCTCCTCTTCCACCGGTTCGGCGCCGCCGCGACGCAGACGTTCGACTGTCTCCCTCAACTGACGGTAGGTCATTTGCTGCGGATCGACCCGTTTGCGCACGACGTCCTCGGGCGTCTCGGTCCATTGGGGGAAGCTCCGGGTCGCGAAACTCTCGAAGCGCACGACGCTGTCCCCGGCGGCGGCGAAGATGCGCCGGTCTCCCCCTTCACCGATCCATAGCGAATCGGAGTAGCGCAGACTCTTCATCTCGATGGATTCGACCAATCGCCCGTCCGCGAAAGTCTGCACCGTGGCGCCGGTGCCGACATTCTGTCCGGTATTGTAGCTGCGAAAGTAGTACACCCTCCCGGACGCACCGGACACATACAGATTCTGCAACAGAAACTGCGCCGGCTGCACGGTCCCTTTGATCACGCGCGAGCGCAGATCCGCGCGTCGTGCCTCGGCCTGGGGATAGACGGTCTCCCCGGCGGCAAAGACCGCACCGGTGACGATCAGCCCCATGAACAGGAAGGGAAACGCCAACCGCCACAGCGACAGCCCCGCCGCACGCATCGCCAGAAGCTCATTGCGCTTCGCCAGAAAGCCGACCGCAAAGAGCGTCGCCAACAGGACGCCGATCGGCGCCACCAGAATCAACACAGAGGGCGTGAAGTAGAGATAGTACAGGGCAACGATTGACGGCGGTACGCCCTTGTCGATGAACTTGTCGAGTTGCTCGACCAAGTCGACGATGATGAACACCACCCAAAAGGCCAAAAGCGACCAGGCAAAGTTGAACAGGAACCGGCCGATGAGATAGCGGTCGATGCGGTTCATGGCTCGCCCCCCGTGCTCGCTGTGACGGCGCCGCGTCCGACCAGGAACCGTCGCCGGCCTCGTGCCATGTGCGAGGCGATCGCCCGTGGCGTCGGCGATGTTTCATTGGTCACCGACCACAGCATCACCAACCCGACCAAGCCGATCAGTAGATCGGCGCTCCACATGGCGACCAATGGGGAGACAAGATCGCGATCCGCCAAATCCTCGCCACCGATCAGGAATGCCCAATACAGAAGGAACAATCCGATCGAGATTCCCAATCCGGCGGCGATCCCGCCCCGTCGCGAACGTACGCCCAAAGGGCAACCGATCAACGCGAACACGATGCAGGCGGCGGGAATCGAGTACTTCTTGTGGATTTCAATCAGGTACTGGTCGACCAGTCGATTCTGATTCTCGATGGCGCTGGTCTCGCGCTCGATCAACTGGCCGAGTCGCTGCGCCCGTTCCTTGGCCCGCAAGACGGCACTGGTCGCATTCGCCGCGGGCCGGAACGTGCCGCGCGCGGTCGGCAGACTGACCTCGGCGATCTGCGTGTCCGGTTCGGCCACGAAATACGCCCTGACCGCGGTGGAGCAGGCCGTGTTGATGGCGACACGGCGGGCGCGGATCGAAACCCGCCACGCGGCGACGTCCTCCCGCATCTGCGCCGACGATTTCTCGCGATCGGTGCGGTACTCCGAGTCGGTCCGTGTCCATTCATCGCCGACGCCGCCGAGGTAGAATGTCTGCTGACGAAACTCCGTGCGCCGGTACTTGCGCCGATCCTGAGGATCGGGTTCATGGATCTCACCGTCCCGCAACTCCAGGATCAGCGTGTGTCCATCGGGCGAGTGACGCATCGTCCCGGTCTTGGCCACCACCGTGCGCGGGGCATTGCGGTTCTTGTGGTCAAAGATCGTGATGTCGGCAATGTCGGAAGACCTCTGATCGATGTGCTTGATCAACAGGTGGTATCCGGGAATCCGGTCCTCCATGACGTTGGCCTTCAAATCGAGAGTCGGACGTTTGCGACGGATGTCCGACATCAGGCGTCGGGCCTCGTGATTCGCACCGGGCAGTACGTCATTGTTGAATACCACCAGCCCCGACCCCAAGAGCGTCGCCACGATCAGCACCGGCGCAATCAGCCGGTACAGGGAGACCCCTGCGGCCTTCAGCGCCAGTGTCTCCGAGTCTGCCGACAGACGTCCAAATGCCATCAACGTCGCCGACAACACCGCCATCGGCACCGACAAGGCAAACATCCAAGCCAGGTTCAGAACGAATACCTGCAAGATGACCGTGGCCGGTATCCCCTTGGTGACCACCATGCGCACAACATCGGGCACAAAATCGACGACCAAGACGAGCATGATCACGACCAACGCAAACCAAAACGGCCCATTGTGTTCGTGCAGAATGTAGCGGTCGAGCCGTTTCATGGCGGGAATATAGAATCGCGCACCGCTCCCCAACAGCGCATACCGGCTGAGCCAATGACTCCGATGGACGCTCTCCTCGACCGTCGGCGACAAGCATTCAGGGTTTGGCGCGGACGACTCAGCAGCCGGGACCTGGTCCTTTCCGCTTGACTTTCATAGCGTCCTGAGGGAAAGTTGTTCGCCTGGCGGTGGAACCCGTTGGGGGGGAGCGAGTTTAACGGGATGGCCACCACCGTGAGCGGACCACAACCATGACCATTCGTGAATTGGTTCCGGGTGAGCATGTGGAGGGCTTCTTTGCCCTGCGCAAGATCGAACGGCGCGAATTCCAGGGCGGTGAACGTCTCGCCCTCGAATTCGGTGATCGTTCCGGGCGTATCGATGGCGTGATGTGGGAGGGATTCAACGACGTCATCGACGATCTCGTGGTCGGGTGGCCGGTGAAAGTACGCGGTGTCGTCGGCACATACCGAGATCGCCCGCAGATTCGCGTCGAGAGGATCCGCCCCGCTCAAACACAGGAGGTCCGACCCGAGGATTTCCTGCCCCGGTCCCCGGTTGAACCGGCAGTATTGGCCCGCGAGCTCGACCGGTTCATCGATTCGTTGAGCAACCCTCATCTGCGCGCGCTGCTCGCAAAGCTCTTGTGTGAAGAACCGCTCCGATCACAGTACCTCTCCGCCCCGGCGGGAAAACTGTGGCATCATGACACGATCGGCGGGCTGGCGGAGCACTCCTTGAACATGGCGCGCCTCTGCGAATTCACCGTCTCCCTGTATCCCGATCTCGACCGCGACCTTCTGGTCTGCGGCGCACTCTTGCATGATATCGGCAAGATCGAGCAGTACGAAGTCAGTGCCCTGATCGACTATTCCGACGCGGGTCGCCTGATCGGCCACATCAACACCGGCGATTTCCGCGTGGCCACGGCCATTCGTGCCCTCGACGGATTCCCCGCCGGATTGGAACGCGTACTCCGCCATCTGATCGTCTCGCACCAGGGTGGATTGGAGTATGGCTCGCCGATCGTGCCCCAGACGCCGGAGGCGTTCGTCCTCTACTATGCGGACGAGTTGGACTCGAAGATGGGGGCACTGCGTCACATCGCCGAGAAGACCGGGGATCGTGACTGGAGTGACTATGTGAATCTCATCAATCGCCATATCTACTTCGGCCATCGCCGCGCGACACCGGAGCAGGAAGCATAGGGACACCGTGGGACTCTTCGATCTGATTTCCAGCGACATCGGCATCGACCTCGGTACCGCCAATACTCTGGTGTGGGTCCGCGGCGTCGGGATCGTACTCAACGAACCGTCGGTCGTCGCCACCGAGGTCTCGACCGGACGCATCCTGGCCGTCGGCGCCGCCGCCAAGGAGATGCTGGGACGCACACCCGAGGCAATCCGCGCCGTGCGGCCGCTCAAGGATGGCGTCATCGCCGACTTCGAAATCACCGAGAAACTCCTCTCGGACTTCATCCGCCGCGTCGTCCGTCACCGGTACTTGATGAAGCCGAAGGTCGTGGTCTCGGTCCCCTCCGGAATCACCGAGGTGGAAAAGCGCGCCGTCCGCGACTCGGCGGAAAACGCCGGTGCCCGCGAGGTCTACCTTTTGCAGGAGCCGATGGCAGCGGCCATCGGCGTCGGCCTCCCGGTCGACCAACCCTCCGGGAACATGGTGATCGACGTCGGCGGCGGCACCTCCGAGATCGCGGTGATCGCCCTGTCCGGAATCGTCAACAACATGTCGATCCGCATTGCGGGCGACGAAATGAACGAGGCCATCGTCCTCTACCTGAAGAAGAACTACAACATTCTAATCGGCGAGCTGACCGCCGAGGACATCAAGGTCCGCGTCGGGTCGGCGTTCGCGCTGGACCGCGAGGAGTCGACGGAGATCAAGGGACGCGACCTCATCGCCGGCGTGCCCAAGACGATGAAGCTCTCATCCGTCCAGGTGCGCGAAGCGCTCTCCGAGCCGGTCGATGCGATCGTCGAAGCGGTCCGCCAGTCGCTGGAACGCACTCCACCGGAATTGTCCGCCGACATCCTCGATCGCGGCATCATCCTCACCGGCGGCGGCGCGCTCTTGCGCGGGCTCGACAAACGCCTGCGCCAAGAAACCAATCTCCCGGTCATTGTCGCCGATGATCCGCTGACCTGCGTCGTGCGCGGCACCGGCAAGGTGCTCGAAAACATGGGCCAGTACAGCAAGGTGCTGATGCGCAGCCGCCGCGACTGACGGGCGCGGAACGCCTTGGCTTCTCCTGCATTCGTAGGTCAGGAGCCCTGTGCTCCTGACCAAGACCATGGCACAAAGACCTCGTTCGACCCATCGGTGTGCCACGCACAAGCCCTCAGGGGCGTTGGTCCCTGAGGGTTTGTCCGTGCCACCCGGAGACTCCGCTGTCCATGCACGCTGATGCCGACCGCATCATCCGTTTCCTCGCCGATCAGATCGGTCGCCCTGTCCGCGCGCGCGAGTTGGCGCGCGCGATGGGAATCACCGAGCGGGACTACTCCGCGTTTCGTACCGCCGTCAAGTCGTTGGTCGCCCAGGGCCGACTCGTACGCCTCAAGCGTGGACGTTTGGCACCACCAAAGCCGTTGAACCTCGTGGTCGGCACCGCCGCAGTACGCCGCGGCGCCCACATGTTCTGCCGCCTCGATGCGGAGCCCATCGACCCGGCCGCGCCGCTGCCGCAGGAGGTCTTCATCCGTCCTCACGATCGAATGACCGCGCTCGATGGCGACCGTGTGCTGGTTCGTCTCCACGCCGAGCGCGATGGCCCCAGTCCGGAAGGGGCGATCATCAAGATACTGGCGCGCGGCAACAAACCGATCGTCGGCATCTATCATCAGGCGCGGCATTTCTCCTATGTCGTTCCCGATGCCCCCCACCCGTTGCGCGAAATCCATGTCCCCCCGAGCGCGGCCAAGGGCGCGACGGTCGGCCAACAAGTGGTCGTGCAGATCACAGAATGGGCGTCGCCTGACGCCACGCCCTCCGGGAAGATCACCGACGTGCTCGGCTTCCCCGATGAGCCCGGTGTGGATATCGAACGTATTATCGGAGCATATCAACTGCCGCGCCGCTTCCCCGCCGAGGCCCTGGCGGAGGCCCGCGCCTGTGAGGGCGACCTCTCCCCTTCCGTGTTGCGCGGGCGCGAGGATCTCCGCGACCTGACCACGTTCACGATCGACCCGGCCGACGCCAAAGATCATGACGATGCGGTCTCGCTGGAGCGTCATGGCCGTCACTGGCGTCTCGGCGTGCACATCGCCGATGTCGGCCACTATGTTCCGGAAGCAGGTGCGCTCGACCGCGAGGCCTACGACCGCGGCACCTCCGTCTATCTCGTGGACCGCGTGATTCCCATGCTCCCGGAACGGCTGTCCAATGACCTGTGCAGTCTCCGGCCGCGGCGCGACCGCCTCACCGTCAGTTGTTTGATCGATCTGACCGATGCCGGTGAGATCGTGCGTTATGAGTTCTGCGAGAGCGTGATCCACTCCCGCGCCAAGCTCAGCTACGATGCCGTGATGGACTATTTCGCGGCGGGAAAGAAAAGCCGGACGATCGCGCCGCTCGCCCTGACGCTGGACGACATGCGCGGGCTGTCGCAGCTCCTGCGGCAGCGTCGCTTTGCCAATGGCAGTCTCGATCTCGAGGTCCCCGAGCCCAAGGTGATCCTCGACCAGGATGGTCGCCCCGAGCGCATCGAGTTGCGTCACGCCAATGACGCCACGCAGTTGATCGAGGAGTTCATGCTCGTGGCCAATCAGTGCGCCGCGCACCGTTTCCTCCGGCGAAACCTCCCCTGCCTGTACCGCGTCCATGCCCCGCCCGCGCCGGAGAAGATGGCGGAATTCGCGGGATTCGTGGAGACGCTCGGTTTTCGATTCTCCGCCGAAGAGACGGTGACCTCGCGCAAGCTGTCGCGCTTCCTCGACTCGGTTCAGGACGATCCGCGCAAGGAAATGATCCACCAGATCCTGCTGCGTTCTTTGATGAAGGCCGTCTATCAACCCGAGAACATCGGCCACTTCGGGCTTGCCTTCCCGCACTATGCCCACTTCACCTCGCCGATCCGTCGCTACCCCGATCTCTGGGTCCATCGCCACCTGAAGCGGATCACCACCGGAAGTTGGAGGACGGCGGCTCAGCACACGGCGCGCGCCGCGCTACCGGCGATCGGACGGCAGACCTCCGAACGCGAACGTCTCGCCGAGGAGGCCGAACGCGAATCGGTGCGCATCAAGCAACTGGAGTACCTCTCGTCGCATCTCGGTGACGAGTTCGTCGGCATCATCTCCGGCTTCCTCGAATTCGGCTTCTTCGTGACCCTGTCGGGGATCGGCGCCGATGGGCTGGTGCGCTTCTCCGGGATCGATGACGACTACTACACCTGGGAAAAAGAGCGCTGGCGCGTGAAGGGGCGCCGTCGCGGCCGCACGTTCCGGCTCGGCGATCAGGTTCGGGTGCGTCTGGTTCGCACCGACGCCGAACGGCGGGAGATCGATCTGGTCCTCGCCGATTCCCCGGCGGCAACCACCGCCAGACACTCCATGCACCGACGCCCGCACCACCGAAGCTGATTACACGTCCACCAGTTGGCCATGGCTTCCCTCACCCCAACCCTCTCCCGGAGGGCGAGGGGGAATGGTAACCTCTCCCTACGGGAGAGGTCGCCCGCCGCAGGCAGGCGGGTGAGGGAATTGTCTCCGTTCCACGGCATCCGTCGGCCACGGGAGTCGTGGAACAAGCCCAACTCCCGATTTGCCAATCACCCCCTCCAACGCCTATCATCACAACGTCGCAGGCGTCAAGCAGGGGCATTGCGAATGCCGGAGATTCATCCCCAATTCCTGACCATCACCGCGGATGGCGAACTGTCGCGATCGTGGCGTGAAGCGCTCCAACCGCTCGGCGGCACGCACACCGCGGTCGATGGTTTTCTGACGGCATTGCGTCGGCTCGCCGACGGCGCACCCGATGTCCTCCTGATTGACCCCACGGGTGGCGGCCTGTCAACCGACCAGCTTGCCGTGAAGTTGCGTCTGCGGGCTCCTATCGCGGACATTCTCGTGGCCGGTGAAGAGCTGGGATCGCCGGAGGACGCCGTGCATGATCGCTGGGGTCTTGCCGCGGCCGTAATGCGCTCCTGTGAACCGGCGCGTCTGCGGTCGCGCATCGGCGCGATCCTCGCCGACCGCGAGCACGTTGCCCGGTGTGGCTGGGTTGGATTGTCGCAATCGTTGCGCGCCGCCTCCGATTTGCTTTTGGCCGCATCGCGCTCCGACACGACTGTGTTGATCGAGGGCGAATCGGGAACCGGCAAGGAGTTGGCGGCACGCGCCCTCCACAACAACAGCCCCCGCGCCGGGAAGGCATTTCTGGCGCTCAACTGCACCGCCTTTCCCGAGACGTTGCTGGAAAGCGAACTCTTCGGCCATGAGAAGGGCGCCTTCACCGATGCCTTCGGCCGCAAGAAGGGGATCTTCGAGGCGGTCGAGGGCGGGACGATCTTCCTCGATGAAATCGGCGAAACCAAACCGTCGTTGCAGGCGCGCCTCTTGCGTGTGCTGGAGGAACGTCAGGTCCGGCCGATCGGCGCCACGAAGGCGATCCCAGTCGATTTCCGCATCGTCGCGGCGACCAACCGCGACCTGGGACGCACCGTTATCGAAGGTGCCTTCCGGCAGGATCTGTACTATCGCCTGGCCGTGGTGCAGTTGACGCTGCGTCCCCTGCGCGAGCGCCCCAGCGATGTCCCCGCGCTGCTGGCGCATCATCTGGCCGCCGGCAGACCGCCGTCGCGACTGATCGACCGCCTCGATGAATCCGCGCTGGTCCGCCTGCTCGACTACGATTGGCCGGGGAACGTCCGCGAGCTGCGCAACTTCATCGAACGCGCGCAGGTGCGGTTTATCCCGAGCGGAACCCGCGAGGGGCATCCGAACGACGTTCTGAATGCCGATCACGTCGGGACGCTCTTGGAAACCGTCCGCACACCCCTCAATCTCCCCGTCGTGACCGGCCGTCGCGCCGAGAATGTCGAACGCGAGATGATCTTTGCCGCCCTCTCCGAACTCAAGCGCGATCTTGAGTATCTCAAGCGCCGTGTCGACCGCTTGAGATTGCTGTCCTCCGGCGACTCAGAGGACGCCGACTTCGCCTCGATGAAGCAGGTCGAGCGCGACCGCATCGCTTTGGCCCTGAAGGAATCCCACGGCAACCGTTCCCGGGCCGCCCGTCTCCTCGGCATCGGCACGCGAACGCTGTACCGGAAGATCAGGGAGTATGGGTTGTAGCAGTAGATACAGGGAAGGAGGATACGGATGGAACAAACGTGGCATGTGGTTCTCGGGGCGGTCTTGGCCCTGTTTGTGAGTCTTGCTATGGAATTCCTGCGCCTCAAGATCGGAGATTGGCGATCCAAACGGCTGTTCAGGGAGCTGATCAAGAGAGAGAGCGATACCATTGCGAGGACGATTGCACAAATCACCAAGGACGTGCCGAATCTTCAGTACATTCCGTTCGGCTCCCTCGACGACATTGATAGTGCGACGTTTCGCTTCGAGTCGAATCGCGGATGGTTGTTTCTCCTGAAGCAGGAATCGTATCGTGCGCAGTTGGTTGATTTCTTCCAAAACGTCCGTTCCGCATGTCGTGAAGCGAGGGGCAACGAGCAATGGGCGCAGAGCGCACAACCGCAACAACCGCAACAGGTGAGGGATCGACGGAACGGATTTGTTGCGAGATTCCAGAACCTCGTTTCCCAAAGCCAGGACATCGTCAGCAATCTGCCGAAGCAATAGCATCGTCGATTCGGAACTTCATGTGCCCGTCAGCCCTTGGGCTGACGTTCGCCCGCGCAAGCGGGCGATGTCTTGCGCCGGCGGCTGTGCTCTCTCGGACCCGTTGGGTCCGAAGGTCAGCCCAAGGGTTCATCCTGAAGGATTCACCCTGAAGGGCTGACCCGCACCTCCAAAGACCTCATCGCGTAGTCTGCAACATACGCACGGTCTCGCTTGTACCCACCATTCTGTCATCCCGAGCGCAGCGAGGGATCTGCTGTTTCTTCGATCTTACCAAGGCGTGGAAAGCAGATCCCTCGTTTCGCCCGACCCTCCGGGCCGTGCTTCACTCGGGATGACAGGGGAACGTGTGTTGTCGGATTGTAGGGCGGGCTTTGCCCGCCATCAGGGGGCTGGAAGCTCCCTGTCCTCAACGGCCAATTGTAGGGTGGATCCTCTGGACCCACCATCAGGGGGCTGAAAGCCCCCTGTCCGCATCGGTGACGTCAGGAGGACAGGCATTCTCGGTCGCCTAACGTGACCCTGCCTGTCCTGGACAGACAAGAATGTCCGTCCTCCTTAGACCGCGGCCCGCGTCGGCGCGACCATCGGGCAGCGTTTGAGGTGAACCGTGAAGGTCGTGCCGAGGCCGGGGGTGCTTTCGGCATGGATGCGGCCGCCGGCGCTGTCGACCAGGCGTTTCACAATCGCCAGCCCCAGCCCTGTCCCGCTCGGCTTCGAGGAGACAAACGGCTCATAGAGCCGTTCCATGACCGAATCGGGAATCCCGCCGCCGTTGTCGACGACCGCAATCGTCACCCAATCGTCGCCATTGCCCGCCACGGGTTCACGGAAGCTCGACCACTCTGGTGTCGGACCCAAGCTGCGCACGCGGACAGTCACGGTACACGGTCTGTCCGCGCACGCCTCGACGGCGTTGAAGACAAGGTTGATCAGCATCTGCTTGAGGTGGTCGGGGTCGGCCGCGACGGTCAGCGCGCGGTCGGCGACGTCGGTGCGCAGATCGACCGGAGGCGATCCGTCATTGCGACGGAAATGCCGACGCGCGATCTCCAGCACCTCGTCCAACGCCGTCGCCACACAGACCCGGCCCGTGACGACCGGACTGAGACGGGCATAGAGCAGAAAGTCGCTGAGAATTTTGTTGAGACGCGCCGACTCGGCGATGATCAACTCGAGCAACTTGCGGTTTTCATCGGCGACATCCAACTCGCTCCGCAGCACCTCCACCGAGCCGGAGATCGCCGCCAGGGGGTTGCGAATCTCATGGGCGATGGCGGCGGAAAGCTCACCCACGGCGGCCAGCCGATCCTGCCGCCGTGCCCGTTCCTCCAGTTGCTTCGCCTCGGTCAGATCGGCAAAGACCGCGATCACGCCGCGCGGTCGACCGCCGGTCCCACTGAGGACTGATGTAGAGAGCCCGACCGGGATGACCCGGCCATCGGGTCGTCGCAGCAGAAGCTCGGTGCGGATGTCCATCTGTTGCGAGGCCAGCACCCACTCCAGCCGATCTGCGAGTTCGGGGTAATGCGCCCCGAGAATTTCGCGGATCGGCCGCCCGCGGACACGCCGCTCAGTGAGCCCCAGAATCTCCTCGGCGGCGCGGTTGAAATAGGCGATGTGCCCGGCGATGTCGAGCGTCAGCACCCCCGAGCGCAGATGCTTGAGAATGTCCCCGGTCTCCCATTTGGCCAGTTGCAGCGCCTCGGAGGTGTGCGCCAGCGCTTTGTCCTTGGTGTGAAGCCGTTCGGCGAGGTATCCCCCCGCGAACGCGCAGAGAAAGAAGATGCACAGCCGTAGGAAGACCGTATAGAAGTCCTGGTCGGACAGTTGACGCATGGCGGCGAACCAGTCGCGCGACCAGAGCACGCCGGCCTGATGTCCGGCCCCGACCCAGATCGCCGTCACAAACGACGCCGATGCGACCGCCGCCACGACCAGTGTCCCCGCCAGTCGGAAGCACAGCGCCGCCGACACGATCGTCATCATGTACAGTGAGTGGGAGGGGGATCTCAGCCCCCCGGTCAGATAGACGACCTGCGAGATGACGAGGATCTCGCAGACGGTCTGCAGTGCCAGGGCCGTGGGGAGAAGAATCGGCCGATGCCGGCGCCGCGACGACAGCAGCGCCAGCACGGCCACCGCCGTCATCCCGGCATAGACCAGCACCGACGCATGGAGCGACGCATCGGTCCACAGGGGGCGGGCCACGGCCGCCGTCACCGCCAGCGTGACCAGCCGCATGCCGATCACCCAGGCGGGACGGATTTCGATGGAGCCATGGCGACGCGAATAGACCAGCACGGCTTTGGCACAAGCGACGGGCGCCGTCCGCCGGTGTTCACGGCGAACGGCGCGTCAGGTCAGATTCCTGCTTGAGCATCCTATTGGATTTTGCCGATGATGTCGAACATCGGCAGGTACATCGCGATCAGAATGCCGCCGATCACCACGCCCATGAACACGATGATCACCGGCTCGATGATCGAGGTCAGAGCCGAGACCGCGGCATCCACCTCCTCGTCATAGAAGTCGGCGATCTTCCCCAGCATGTCGTCGAGGCCGCCGGTCTTTTCGCCGACCGAGATCATCTGCGTCACCATCGGCGGGAAGACGCCGGTCTCGCGCAACGGCCCGGTGATGGTGTCGCCCTCGGCGATCGCCAGCACCGAGCGGCGGATCGCATCGTGGATCACGCGGTTGCCGGCGGTCTTGGCGGTGATCTCCAGAGCATCGAGGATCGAAACACCCGAGGAGAGCAGCGTCCCCAGCGTGCGCGTGAACCGCGACACGGCGCTCTTGCGGATCAGCGTTCCGATCAGTGGTGCCTTCAGGATGGCCCGGTCAAACGCCAACCGCCCGCGCTCGGTGCGCAACGCCATGCGGAAGCCGAATCCAAGGGCCACGAAGGCCACAAACATCTTGAGCAGATTGGCCCGCAGGAAATGGGAGATATTGAGAATGATCTGCGTCGGCGCCGGCAGCGCCGCGCCCAGATTGGAGAACATCTTGGCGAAGACAGGCACGATGTAGGTGAGCATGGCGAAGGTTACGCCGATGGCCACGACCACGATCACCGACGGGTACACCAGCGCGCCACGCACCTTGCGGATCAAGGCATCCGCCTTCTCGCGGTAATTCGCCAGACGCACGAGAATCGTGTCCAGCGCCCCGCCGATTTCCCCGGCCTCCACCATATTCACGTACAGGTCGTCGAAGATCTTCTTGTGCTTCCCCAGCGCCTCGGCCAGGGTCGAGCCGGACGCGACGGCATCCTTGATCTGGCCGACCACGTTGCGCAACTCGGCCGACTCCATTTGCTTGGACAAAATGTCCAGGCATTGCACCATCGGCAGCCCGGCGCCGATCATCGTCGCAAATTGCCGGGTGAACCGCGAGATGTGGACCTTCTTGACCCCGGTCCCGATGCGAATGTTGAGCTGCGACGGCTTGCGGTTGACCGCGGTGGGGATGATCTTCTTGCGGCGCAAGAGACGGTCCAATTCGGCCCGGTCCTTGGCCTTGATCTCCCCCGCCACTGCGGTTCCGGCCAGCGTCTTGCCTTTGTACTCAAACTGCGGCACGTTCTCCTCCCACGGCGGCTCCCAGACGCACGCCGCTGTCACGGGCACGCGCGATGGTGTCGTCCAACTCCTGCGGGCTGGACGATCGCGCCACCGCGTCGCCGTAAGTGATCTTGTGGGACATGTACAGCTCGGCCAGTGATTGATTCATCGTGCGCATGCCGAACTTCTGCCCGGCCTGGATCAGCGAGTAGATCTGGTGGATTTTATCGTCACGAATGCAGGCGCGGATGGCCGGCGTGCAGATGAGAATCTCCAGCGCCACCACGCGGCCGCCGCCGATGCGGGGAATCAATTGCTGGGAAACGATCGCCTGCAGCACAAACGACAACGTGACGCGCACCTGCTCCTGTTGGTTGACCGGGAAGACATCGATGATGCGGTTGACCGATTCGGCGCAGGAGTTGGTGTGCAGGGTCGCGAAGGCCAGGTGGCCGGTCTCCGAGATATTGAGCGCCGACTCCACCGTCTCCAGGTCGCGCATCTCGCCGATCAGCACGACGTCGGGATCCTCACGCAATGCGTACTTCAGCGCCGAACCGAAGGACGTCGTGTCAGTGTGCACTTCGCGTTGGTTGACCACGGAGCATTGGTGGCGGTGGAGGTACTCGATCGGGTCCTCCACCGTGAGAATGTGGCAGTAGCGTTCGCGGTTGATCCGGTCGATGAGTGCCGCCAGTGTCGTCGACTTCCCCGAGCCGGTCGGCCCGGTCACCAGGGCCAGACCCCGGGGCAGGTTCGCCAGATCGGCCACGACCTTGGGCAGCCCCAATTCATCGAACGAGGAAATCTTAAAGGGGATCTGGCGGATGGCGATGGCGACGTTGCCGCGCTGCACGAAGACATTGCAGCGGAACCGGCTCAGATTCTCGATCCCGAACGACAGATCAAGCTCCCAGATTTCCTCGAAGCGTTTGCGCTGTTTCTCGTTCATCACGCTGTAGGCGAGTTTCTTGGTCTGATCCGGCGTCAGCACTTCACCCTCCAGCCGGACCAAGCGCCCGTCGATCCGCAACTGGGGGGGCGATCCCACAGTCAGATGCAGATCGGAGGCGCGGCGCTCCGCCATCAACTCCAGCAATTCACGCAATGTCATCATAGATAATCGGCTGCGGCCTTCCCCTCCGCGACCTACCAATCCACCTTTGGCGCTTCTTTACCAATATCGGCCGCCCAAGGGGCGCACTTGACTCTGACGTGCTGGGAATCAGTCCTACCCGGATACCGGGTGCCACGGGTCTTTAGGGAGTGTTGAACAAGGCCCGAATGGAGCAGATGTGCGGTCGGGTGCCCTCACCCGACCGTGATTCACCGTCACTTGCGCCGGGTGTGGGCACCCGGCGCCACGGGAACGCGAGCTTTTTCAACAGGCCCTTTAGACCCGTGGGTCCCCATTGTCGGGGGGCTGGCAGCACGGGTCTGAAGACCCGCGGCACAACATCCCAAGCGGATCATCAGACGACTGGAGGCCCAGCATCAGGCCGACTCCGCCAGCACCTGCTCAAAGGGGATCTGCCCGATCTTCATCTTCTCGATCGCCGCCGAACGCAGCGTCTGCATCCCCTCGGCAATCGCCTGCTGCCGTATGGTCTCGACCGGAGCGTTTTGCAGGATCATGGTCTCCAGCGCCGGGGTGATCAACATGACCTCGAAGATACCCGTCCGCCCGGACAATCCGGTGCCATTGCACTCGGCGCATCCCTTGCCGGCAAAGACGCGCAGACCTTTGGCTTCCGCCGGCGACAGCGACAGGGCATTGATGTGCTCGTCGGTCACCGGGACTTCCTCGCGGCATCCCGTGCAGATCTTCTTGGTCATTCGCTGCGCCATGATCAGTTTGGTCGCCGAGGCCACGAGGTAACTGGGTACGCCCATGTCCACAAGACGGTGCACCGTCGAGGGGGCGTCGTTCGTGTGCAGCGTGGAGAAGACCAAATGCCCGGTCAGCGCCGCGCGAATGGCGATCTCCGCCGTCTCGCCGTCGCGGATCTCTCCCACCATCACGATGTCGGGGTCCTGGCGCAGGAAGGAACGCAGCGAGGCCGCGAACGTCAGCCCGATGTCGCTGCGCACGAGGACCTGATTGATGCCCTCGAAGTTGAACTCGACCGGGTCTTCGGCGGTGAGGATGTTGACTTCCGGGCGGTTGAGGGTCTTCAGCGCCGAGTAGAGCGTCGTCGTCTTGCCCGAGCCGGTCGGCCCGGTGACCAGAATCATGCCGTACGGAAGACTGATCGCCTTGCGGAAGTTGTTCAGGGCATTTTCCGGGAAACCGAGCTTGGTCAGGTCGGCCATCAGCGCCTCGGGGTCCAGGATACGCATGACGACCTTCTCCCCGAAGATCGTCGGCAGGACCGAGACGCGCAGGTCGACCGCGCGTTTGCCGATCTTGATCTTGATGCGCCCATCCTGCGGCAACCGCCGTTCGGAGATGTCCAGATCGGCCATAATCTTCACACGCGAGACGATGGCCGCGCGATATTTGAACGGCAGCGGCTGCGTCTCCCGCAGGGTGCCGTCGACGCGATAACGCACGCGGATGCGCTTCTCGTAGGTCTCGATGTGAATATCGGAAGCGTGGCGGTGGATCGCCTCCATGATGATCTTGTCCACCAGCTTGACCAGCGGCTTGTCCTGCACCTGCGACTGCAGATCCATGTCGTCGAGCTGTTCCTCGACTTCGATGACCTCCAGTTCGCCATCCTCCAACCCTTTGATCAGATCACCGATGCCGCCCGCGTCGCCATAGTATTGGTCGATCGAACGGGCGATCGCGCGCTCGGGGGAGATTACGGGCTGGATCGTGCACCCGGTGATGAACTTGATGGCATCGAGAACGTAGATGTTGTGCGGGTCGGAGATCGCCACCACCAGGGTCTTGCCCACCCGGGACACGGCGATGACGTTGAAGCGACGGGCGATGTCGAAGGGAATCAGCTTGATGACGTCGGGATCGAGCTCGACGTCGGAAAGGCGCAGCGCGCCGATGTTGAGTTGACGGCCGATGAAATGGGTGAGTTCATCCTCGTCGGCAACCGCGCGCATCCGCACGAGGATGTCAACGAACTTCTCACCGGAATCCCGCTGAGTCTTCAGTGCTTCTTCAAGCTGGGCCGTCGTGATCCGCCCCGCCTGAACCAGCATGTGGCCGAGTTCCTGAGACACCGTGTCACCATTCGGGCGCGGTCACCCCAGTCCACAGTCCGGTCAAGCCTCCGTGCTGTCGACGGGTCCGGCGTCACTCCTTGAACATGCTGTCGATCTTCGCGCCCGCGTGAAGCTCGAAGTCCGGATCGAGCTGGGCTTCCTTCTGGACCGAGGCGGAAATCAACTCCTTGAGCCGGTCGGCCGCTTCCTTGGCGTATAGCCGCACCATGCCGATCGTTGTCCGGTCGTCAAACACGATCGCCAGGATGCTGCGGTCGCCCACCAGCGAAATGTGGATATGATCCCGCTTGCCCTGGTGGAACAGCACGGAGAACTCCGGTTCACCGACCAGTCGGGCGATCTCCCGCGTCGATGCGAAGCTCCCGGCCAGCAGAGCCGACAGCGCCGTCGTGTCCAGCGACTGGGTGAAGCCCTGCCGCGTGATCAGATGCCCGTCTTTGTCCACCAGCAGGGCGCACTTCGCCTCCGCCTTCTTGATCAGGCGCAGCATCGCGGCGTTGATCCGGTCGATCTGCTCATCGTATAGCACGAATGCTCCCGAGGACATGAGTAACCTCCCCTAACGGCCGAACAACCACCCGAACAGGCGGTCGAAGAATGATCGTTGTCGACGGCGTATGCGTGTGCTTCGCTGGGCCGCGATGATGGTCGCTCCCTCCGGACGGGGGGCCACAGACGGTTGCCTTGCCGGAGGCGCCGTGGACGTCTCCCGTTGCGAGTCTCCCGCCGTCGGCGCAACCCGTATCGGCCCGGATGCCGTCGCCGCCGGTTCCCCGACGGAGGCGGAAGGAGCCGCCACGGCAATGCCCGGGGAGGACTGTTCAAAGTCGATCACGCGCGCCCCGTCGCCGACCGCGGCCGACACCACCGGTCCCACGACACCCCGCGCCGGCGGCGGCGTGACCGTGCCCGTCACCCCCGACGTGCGTCGTCTCGTGTCCTCGAGCACGAGCTTGGTGATGCGTTTCATCGTGTCGAAGACGCCGATCCCCTCCACCGCGCACGCCTCGGTGTACGGCCGTCCTTCCGGATTCAGAATGCGTTCCAGTTCCTCGACCGTCGCGATGTCGGGCAGGTCGCGCTTGTTGTATTGCATCACGATCGGGATCTGCGTGGGATCGATGTCGTTCTCGCGCAGATTCTCGTACATGTTGGCCAGCGACTCGACGTTCTCATCCATCTTCGCGCGCTGGGAATCCGCTACGAAGACAATGCCGTCGACGCCGCGCAGCACGAGCTTCCGTGTGGCGTTGTAGAAGACCTGCCCCGGAACCGTGTACAACTGGAACTTCGTGGCAAAGCCGCCGATGTCCCCCACGTGAATCGGCAGAAAGTCGAAGTACAACGTACGGTCGGCCTCGGTGGCCAGACTGATCAACTCGCCGCGCGACTTGGCCGGCACCCGGTCGTGCACGTACTGCAGGTTCGTCGTCTTGCCGGACAACCCCGGACCGTAGTAGACGATCTTGCAGCTGATCTCGCGAAACGCATAGTTGATCGCAACCATAAGGTGTCTATTCTCTCCGGGTGAACGCCCTGTGGTGGATGCGACGCCGTCAACCGCGCTGGATCGTCTGCACGGCGTTGCGGATCTCCAGACGCACCAAACCGATGTTGACGCGCGGCTCGGTGGTCACCACCAAAGTGCCGACCCCCGCGTCGGTCAGGAAGATCTTCTGGTTCTCGGCCTCCACCGTGATCTGGGAGAAATCCTGCGCCCCCAACTCCGACATCGAACGTCGCACGGTGGCGGCAATCGATGAAGCCAGCGCTCCCAGCGTCTCGTCGTCCGATTTCTCGTCCAGGTCCGCGGCAATCACGATCCCGTCATTGCCGACGATCATGCTGCCGGTCACACCGGTGGTCTTGTTCAATTGCGACAACGTCTCATACATGGCGAACCTCCCCGGCGCCCACCAACCGGCGACCGTTCTCCTGCAAACTCCTGGCCGCCATCTCCCGCGCGCGGCCCAGGCGAAGGTTGATCAGTTCATCCGCGTCCGGATCGGTCAGGACGCCGAGCCAATACCCCCCGACCGCCTCCACGATCACACGCCCCTGATCGGTGCGGACCTCCACCCGCTCGGGGCGGCAGGGTCCAGCCGCCGACAACCGCCGACGATGAAACTCCGTCATCTCCACCGCCACCGGAGCCCAGAAATCCGCATCGCCGGTATACTGCTGCCGTTGCCACACGGCCAGCGGCAGCCCCTCACCGTCCACAATCCAGGACATCCGCACGCCGTCGTACTCACCGACATAGGAAACGGCATCATCGAGTGACGGCTCGTACGGCTTCGCACTGGTCGGCGGCATGGTCGATGCCAGCCGGGCCGCCGAGGCGGACGGACGGAGCCCGGTGCGATCCCCGATGACAACGCGCCGTTGTGAAGTGACCGGGCGGCGGGCGCCACGGGCCATCCCATCAACCAACAGTCGCTCCCACACCGGTCGCAGGACGATCGGCGCCAACAGCACCTGTGGTATGACCGCCAGAGGGTACGACCACATCATCTCGAACATCGTCGCGCCCCAGGGACGGCCATGAGCCGCGACGATCAACGTGCCCAAGAACACACCGGTCAACAACCGGTAAAGAACCGTGAACCCCGCCGCCACGATGCGCGTCGACCAGGAGACCTGCAGGCCGGCGACAACGAACACGCCCAGATAGAAGCCCCACTCCAGCACGCCCAAAGTCGGGTTCAACTCGAGGGAGGGGAACCCCAACCGCCGGGGGTACAGCATCAGAGGCACGGCGATCACCGCGCCGGTGTAGAGAACCGTCTGACGAACCAGAACGCCGGGGGCGGCGGCGCGACGTCTTGGGGCGCTGGGCATTCCGTCATCCTCGTCAACAGGTTGATGTCGAATCGACAGTGCATGCGTTCACGCGTTCAGCCGTGTTGAGTGCAATCCGGCGCACGGCGCCAAACGACAGACCCGCATCGCCGGCGAAGCCCACGACACGGTCGCCGTAGCGACGGCACCAGACCTCGCCGCCGGGGTGTTCGACGCGCAATTCGTCGAGACTGCCCCCACCGGCGCGGCTCAGCTCTGCCCCTGCCTCCTGAAACAGACGGGCACAGACCATGGCGATCGGCGATGGCGATGGAGGCGCTTCGACCTCCACGGTCGCCGCGCCGCCGGCCGGATCCGACGGCACAAACACAAAGGCACAGGTCACGTGCGGCTGCTCCCGCACGACGCTGCTCCATTGGGGCCAGTCGATGATCGAGTGTGTCGCCGACTCGACGGTATCTCCCGGTAGCAACTCTGTCCTGGTGGTCACCGGCGGCGCCGACTCCGCGATGTGCGACGATGCAGAGGCGGCGGCCTGTTGAAGCCCCTTGAGACGGTCACCGAGATCTTTGACGACGGGATCGTGGCGGTCGGTGGCGCGGAGACGATCGATGATGGTGCGCGCACTTTCGACGTCCCCCATCGCCAGGCGGATCTCGGCCTCAACGAAATCGGTGGCTCGCGTCGCGCCGTCGATCTCTGCCGCACGTTGCAGAGAGGCCAACGACTCCACCACCATCCCCTGATGCAGGTACAACTTGGCCAGCACGAGGTGCGCCGGAGCGTAGTTCGGGTGGTGTTTCAACCCGCCCCGGCAGATCGAAAAGGCACGGCCGAAGTCGCCGCGCTTGCGGTAGGCCTCGGCCAACGCGGCAAAGACCTGCGAATGCGGATTGTCCGCCAGAATCGCCAGGCACTTCTCAATGCGCTCGTCGAGGTGTGCAACGCTCAGCATACGGTTCCGGTGACGATGGACCCCAAGCCCGCCCCCGATGCGCCGGAAAGTCGCCCTCCGACTGCAGCGGGAGTCTTCTCATAGGACAATTATTGATATCGACTTTCGCGCGGCGTGACTTTACCGGCGAAGTGCCAAGACTCGAGTGGCCTGGCGTGGGGCCATGGCCGGGAAGGCATGGGACGCGAAGATGTTGCCGTCACGGCAGATCGTCGCCGACAGGAAGATCACGCCAGGACCTTCCGGATACGGCTGACACCGATCAACAGCAGGAGCAGCGATACGACCCGGAGGGCGTCGACCCACACCAGCCAGAGAGGCACAAGACCCACTTGCCCGATGAACAGCAGCAACTGCGCGCTGCCCAGCACAGTGAAGCCGAATGTCAGAAAGAGCCATCCCTGTCCCAATCGACCGCCGCGGATGGCGGTATGGACCTTGAACGCGGCCAGAAGGCAGGCGAACACAACCAGGAGTGCGAGGGCACCCAGCAAGAACGAACCGGGTGGCAACGCCGTGTCTCCGGATTCCACGGTTGACGCACCGGTTTGTGACCCGGACATCAACTCCCCGATCATAACGATTGCTTGCGCCAGCATGGTCTATTTCCCCTTGAGTGTTTCCAAGAATTCGGTCTGAATGTCGTACTCTTCCACCAGGGAGCGTTTCTGCGCCAGATAGAACGCCAGATCCTTCTGGATCACCGCCACGACCCCGTTGGCAATGCGCGGCCCAAGCCGGTCACGCAGTGCGCCAAGCGCCGCGGCGAGAAGACACTCCGCGAGGTCCAGCACGCGATGCAGGCGGACCGGGGCGGGAATCTTGCGCGCGCGCTCCCGAAATCCCTCCGGGTCCTTCGCGGCCTGAATGTCGATCAAGGCGGCCGTGATCCCCCACGAGTCGCGCGGGCAACTCTCCGGGAGCCGGAAATACACGCGCTCACCTGCCTGGCCAAGGTAATCCACGAGCACCTTGTGAATCGACTCGAGGGCATGAGAGTACAGCTTCAGTACGACAGAATAGACCTCCCCTTCGTCCGCTTTGCGACGTGTGGCATCGGCCATCTCCGGACAGGGCGCCACCAGACTGGAGGACAACAGCTTGTGCAACGACTTGGAGGCCGCGTACTCCCCATACGCTCCGGCACCGACGATCTGCCCCACCGAACGTGTCCCATCGACCGCTGCCAGCACATCGACGTCCTCCGCCGACAGCACGATTTCCGACTGTGTCAGATGGGGGGATGGAACGATCCGCAGCACCGTATCTTCCGACGGCAGTGCATGGGCGATCTCCGAGTATTCGTCAAACCGACGGGCGCCTTCCATCATGGCGTTGAGCGCATTGAGATCGACCAGTATCTGCGAGGACTCCGGCGCCTCTCCTTCGATGAAACGGAACTCGCCGTCCGGCCAGCCAAAGATGCTGTAGACGATCTCCTCCACTTGGGCACGCAGGGAGGTCGTGATCACATCCCGGCTGACGACGCCCAACTCCACCAGGATCTGCCCCAGTCGACGATTGGTCGATCTCTGGCGCTTCAGCGCGCGCTCCAGGTCCAGATCCGTCAGGTGTCCCCGTCGCAAAAGCAGTTGACCCAAACGTTCCTCGTCGACGGGCGGATCGGACGAGGCGGCGATGATGTCGCCGTTGCGGAAGAAGACCTTCTTGCTGCGCTGCGGACGCTGCAACAGCAGCGCCCCGGTCTTGCGACCGGTCGAGATCAGTTGCAGCACGTCTCCGAATGAGACGGTCTTGAGATTCCCGGCAAAGCTCATCGACTGTCCCGCCCAAACCTCAACGCCGGCACCGGCGTGATGGTCGGGTACCTCTATTGGATTATCGGGGCAAACGGCGGCGGTCTTAATACGTGGAAGGCCCGGCTGGGCCCGGTGCCGCATCAGTGATCGTCGGAGTGACGCGCACGCCATGGCGTTGCCACGTGAGGACCACCCCACCATGCACCACCGTGGAGTGGAAGGCGATGGAGGGATAGCGGAGCCGCCAAAACGACAGATTTCCGCTGAGCAAGCTCCGCGGGGCTTCGTTCCCATAGAGAACGACACATCGCGGACGGAGGACGTCGATCGCCGCTCGCAGCCATGAAGTCGCCGCAAAACAGGGTAGTATGGCGACGTGGCCCGGGCCGGTCACGGCGGCCAAACGACGGCAGAGCCCGGAATCATCATCCGGCCAATCACGAATGAGAATCACGGTGTCTTCGGGAGTGGCCCATTGATCAGCCCAAACCCGATGATCGAGCACCGTCCCTTCCAGCGGAGAGACGAAACGTCGCCAATGGCGCGGCGAAGCCATTGCATCGCTTCCCGCTGGAGTCACCATCGTCGAATGGGCTTCCACGGCCCGGCGCCATGGCATCCAACCGGACGGCGGTGGAGCGCCAAGCTCAGCTCTCGCAAAGGGCCCCACCACCCATTGCTGCAATTCGGCATCGATTCCGGGATCGTCGGCCAACCAGACGACGCTATCCCCGGACGCGACCGCCGCCACCCGTTGCCTCCCCGTATCGAGAAAGGCGAGTTTGGCGGACGGTTCCGGCGTCGACACCGCCGTCCGAACACCAAGCCCAACCAACAGTGCCGTCAGATAGTAGGCGCAAGGCCGCCACCAGCGATAGCGATGGCGCCAGTTGAGGATCAGAACGGCCGGGACAACGCAGTGCAGTACGACCCAGATTGACGGCGACGACCACGGGATCATCCCCCCCATGGCACCGCCGAAGAACCGCGCACATGCGACCGTCGCGGCAAGCGTCAGCGAGAGCGCCCAGGCCACCCATCCCGCCAGCGGTCCCCAGAGTGCATGCGCGGCCAGAAGGGCCACGCCGAGTTGGGTGGTCACCCCAGCCAGGGGCACCATCACCAGACTGGACAGCGCTCCAACCGGCGTCGCCACACCGAAATGCGCCGCCGTGATCGGCATGGTGGCAGCGGTCGCGGCCAGCGAGGAGACAGCCAAGACCACGGGAGCCCGTAGCCAGCGCCGTTGCGGCCAAAGCCGCGACTGCCGCACATATGGCACGGTCACGATGATCGCGATGACCGCCACCACCGACATCTGAAATCCGGCGCGAAACAGGTGGGATGGAGCAACCAGGAGTATCATCATCGCTGCAGCTCCCACGGCATTGAGGAGGTGAACCGGACGCCAGAACAGCCGGCCCGCCAGCGCGAACACGACCATCAGCGAGGCCCGCACGACCGACGGCTCGTTGCGTGTGAGATAGGAAAAGAGGATGACGCCGGCGACGAGTATGAGGGCACGCAGTCGCCGCCCGAGCGGCAACAGCCGCAAGGGAAGATAGAAAACGCCGATCATCAACCAGACATTGGTCCCCGACACGGCCAACAGATGCAGGGCCCCCGCCTCGCGAAAGAGATTGAACACGTCGGGGGGGAGGCGGTCAGTGTCACCCAGGAGAAACCCCAGCATCAACGCCGCTGGCTCCGCGGCAAGGTGCGCCGTGAAGACCCCACGCACCCAGCGGCGGACCGGCTCGACCAGATTGGCCAGGGACCACATCGCCTCCGGCTGCGGCCAATGTGTCAGTGTTCCACGCGGGGTGACTGTCGCGTCGATGCCGAGACGATACAGATGCCGTGCGTAGTCGAAACCACCGGGATTGCGACGCACGAACGGCGCGGAGAACCGTCCCTGGAAGCGCACATAATCGCCCAGCCGAAACCCGGCCAAGGAATGCGTGGTCGACAGTTGGACCCGGCTTCGGAGGGGTGCAGTGCTTGCGCCGCCGCCGACAGCGTGCAAGTCCAACGCGACGCGCCAGCCGCCGTTCTTCATCACCGGCACTCCGGCCAATCGTCCGAAGACGCCGACGACCTTGTGCGCATCGGTCAGCTCGATCACGCCGGCAGCGGGACGTCCCTCCTGCTCCACGGTAATCCGCCAGGCACCGAGCGCGAGGAGCACGAGCATCGATGACAAGATCATTGGCCACGACAGGCGCCTGAAAAGCCAGAGACATGCGGTCAGAATCGTCAGGACCCCGGTGAACACCAGCCAGAGAGCGGGCTGCCACCCGAGTTGATCGCCCATCGCTATTCCCGCGGCGAGACAACATGCCACAAGGAGCGCGGGATGGCGCGCCCCCCGGGCAGCGACGATCGCAGCGGATTTGGGCGCGCCGTCGATTTTCATTGCGTGCCCACGTCAGCCGGAACGACGACGTCCCCCCAACTGCCGATACCCCAACAACCAAGTGGTCCCGATATAGAGCCCGGCGGCAATGGCGACCGTCGCGACGGTGCGTCCCAGTCGACCCAGCGGCACCCATGTCAACAGACCACGGCGTAGAAGCCACAGGCCGATCCCAACGCTCGCCAATGACACGGCGGTGAAGATCACGAGATGAAGGAACAGCGGCGAATATCGGAGACCGTGGAAGCGGCGCCGCGCCAGCAACAGCAACAGGCCGACTTGGATGGTGGCGGCGCCGGCCACCGACAGGGCCAGCCCGGCATACCCCAAAGGACCAACCAACAAGTTCATGCCCACGAGATTGGCGACCACTGAGGCGATCCCACACCATGTCGGCGTGCGCGTGTCCTTGTGGGCGTAGAACAGCGGGGCGGTGACACGGATCAACGCCATCGCCGGCAGACCCAGAGAGTAGTATGCCAGCGCGCGCGCCGTGTGCAGGGTCGCATCGGCGCCGAATTCTCCCCGTTGAAACAGAGCGGCGCAGATCGGCTGCGGCAACAGCATGAAGGCGACGGCGGTCGGTGTCACGAGGTACAGAACCGCCTGTGCCCCCTGATGGAAGATCGCCCGCACGCCGGCATCATCCCCGGAGGCCACTCGCTCCGACAGGCGCGACAGACCCACGGTCGCCGCGGCCACGGCAAAGACACCCAACGGCACAAACAGCACGCGAAAGGCGAAGTTGAGATACGCCACCGGGCCATCACCCAATGTCCAGGCGAAGCGGGTGATCGCAAAGATGTTGATCTGCACGGCGGCCTGCCCGATGAGGGCAGGGACCATGAGCCGCAGCATCTGCCGCACATCGGGATCGGACCATCCCCAACGCAACCTGTGGCGAAACCCCACCCGGCGCATGGCCAGCGCTTGCACGGCCCATTGCAGAAGGCCGCCCGCCAGCACGCCCCACGCCAGGGCCAAAACCGGCGGCTCGACCCAACCGGCGAGGAGAATGGTCGCACCGATCACGCCGAGGTTGAATCCACCGGGCGCCAATGCGGGGACGCCGAAGCGCGCCAGGGCGTTGAGCGACCCCATCAGCACCGCCGCCAACGCGATCAACAGGAGAAACGGGAACATCAGGCGCGCGAGGAGCACCAACAGAGCGATCTTACCCGGTGTCGCCTCCACACCGCCGGAGAGAAGCGAGGCAATCTGGGGCGTGAACACGATCCCCAGTGCGCACAGCACGATCAGAAAGGGGACGAACAAACCGAGCACGCAGTTGAGCAATGCGAAGGCTCCGTCCCGACCATCACGCTTCAAAACCGTGGAGAAGGTCGGGACGAATGCGGCCGAAAAGGCCCCTTCCGCGAGGAAATCGCGCAGCAGATTCGGTATGCGAAAGGCCGTGACGAAGGCGTCGGTCACGGCTCCGGCGCCGAAGTAGTAGGCGATCACCTGCTCACGCACGACGCCCAGAAGCCGGGAGATGATGGTCGCCCCCGCCACTGTCTGGGTCTGCCGCGCCAGACGGGCAGGCGCGGTTTGGTCGGGAGACCCTGCCGGGGGGGAATGGCTGTCTGGGGCGTCGGGGTTTGGCATTGCTCTCCGGGCATCGGGGCGTTATATTG